>DAOLZE010000257.1:0-3824 GCA_035426125.1 Rhodocyclaceae bacterium | reverse complement strand
ATAGAGCCACCACGGCGTTCGGATAAGGCAACGACAATTTCCTGGGCATTCGTCGCCAGCGCGGCTTCGTACAGTGTCCGAGTGGGGGAGACAATCTGGTTGCCGGGAACAAATAGTTCGATTTCGTTGGAGGCCGCGAAATAGCCAACGATTTCTGCACTAGGATCTGATCGAGTCAGTGCCTCTTTGACTTCGTGCGCCTTTGCGCCAGTTCCGAACACGAGAATCCGGCGCTTGGCTACGCCTGAGGTTGCTGAAGAAGTTGCACTGATGCGGCTCACAAGCAAGCCAAATGCTGCGGACATTGCCGAAAGTTGAGCTAGTTCTCGGCTTGCAGGTGCTAGTGGGAGGATGATGAAGATTGCGTAGGCAATCGGAAAAGATAGGTAGATGGACAGGAGTGCCTGGGTGCGCAAATCAATGATAGTGCGTTTATGGACCCGCTGATAGAAGCCTAGCAGGATGCTTAAAGACATGGCAACCGCGATTACGATTATGCCAAACAGAAACACCTGTTTGTGGTCAATCGGCAACCCGTGACGATTCCACATGAGGGCGATAACAACGCCGACGATGACAAAAGCGGAATCTAATAGCGCTTGGGCCAGCGGTCGCCAATGGAACCAATGACTAAATAGACGAATCATTAACACTCTCCCGTGCCAAATTCATCAGCACAGCCCTCAAAAATCAAACCCATGCCTGACGTCTTGGCAGAGATACTTGTTCGGACAGCCCGCCAAACAATAAAGTCCGTCATAGTGGCGAATTGCTGTTCATTTGCGAGCCTCGCATTGCTCACGTTCAATTGTATAAAATCCGCCAAATATTGACTGTGTCTTATTTCACGGTCATGACCACTCAGCCACTTGCGGATCAGGGGTAAGGTCTCATGTTACAGTGGTTAACGCATTGGCGGATTGGGGAATTTCGGGTTGCCGATACTCTGCAAAGCATATCATTTTGGCATGGGCGGTTTGCAGGTTAGTCATCGAGTTGGTTTTTGAGTAGAGAGGTGCGCCAAGGTGCTCGCTGTTTCGCAATCCTGCCAAGCAAAAGGCGATCGTCCGGAATTCTGGAAGCAGGGCGGGCGAACTGTGCGATCTCTAGACTAATACCTCAAGTGGTGCCGGATGCCCGAGAAAGCCATGCGGACTAGCACTCGCACCATAAGCACCAGACTGGAAAATCACCACCAGATCGCCCGGTTCAGCAACGGGAAGTTTCATGCGATCAGCGAGCAGGTCGAGAGGCGTGCATAACGGACCGACTACTGTTACTGATTCAAGGGTTGCAGAATCCATCCGGTTGCCAATAGCGACCGGATAATTTTTACGGATAATCTGGCCGAAGTTGCCGGATGCCGACAAATGATGGTTCAACCCGCCATCGGCCACCAGAAAGGTCTGGCCGCGCGATTCCTTGCGGTCAACTAAGGCGGCGACGTAAATTCCCGCTTCGCCTACCAGATACCGGCCAAGCTCAATGACAATATGCGCTTCGGGCATATCGGTTGCAATGCGCTGAGCCAGATTGTCAAGATTGCTACCGATCGGCACGAGATCAAGCGGCCTTTCCCCCGGAAAATAGGGAATTCCGAAGCCACCACCGAGATTGAGAAAGCGTACCGGAGACGGGGCTTCAGCAGCCAGTCGCAGTGCCAGTTCATACGATTTCTGCTGGGCTTCGCAGATCGACTCGGCGCGCAGATTTTGTGAGCCGGCGAAGAGATGGAAACCTTCGAAACTAAGTCCTTTGCGGCCGATTTCTTCCAGCAACTTGGGGACCTGTTCTGCATCCACGCCAAATTGCTTTGGTCCACCGCCCATCTTCATTCCGGAGCCCTTAAGTTCGAAGTCAGGGTTCACGCGCACCGCTACCCGTGCGGCAAGTCCCAGCGCCGATGAAATCATGGCCAACTCGCTTACTTCACGGAACGATTCGATGTTGATCAAGACGCCGGCAGCCACTGCCTGGGTCAATTCGCCGTGGCGTTTGCCAGGGCCGGCGAAGCTGATCTCGGCAGGATTTGCCCCAGCATCGAGCGCAACCTTGAGTTCTCCGCCAGAGGCGACGTCAATCCCATCGACCAGTGTCGCCATGACCCCGACCAGCGCTGGCATCGGGTTGGCTTTCATCGCATAGTGCAACTTGACTGACTGCGGTAGGGCCGCGCGCAGCTCGCTGACACGATCGACTATCACCTGACGGTCATAGGCATAGAACGGTGTTTGGCCGACGCGTGCAGCGAGGCGTTCTAGAGGGACTCCTCCAACCAAAAGCTGGCTATCCGCAACGGCAAACCGTGTTATTGGGGCATGTACTGGAATCTGGTGTTCGGAAAGTGACATTTGCAATTACTCCGGAAACGACTTGCTCAGCCTGCATTCTCTGATGTCCACTCGGTCGCGAGTGTCTTGCGATCGATCTTGCCATTGGGATTGCGGGGCAAGGGGCCGATTCGCACGCTGATCCCTGCCGGTACCATGTAGGCGGGCATGCGCACGCGACATTCCGAGAGCAGGGCGGCGGTGTCCATCTCGCTTCCGGTTGGCGGCGTCACGATGACCTGTATCGCCTGACCGAGTGTGTCGTGATCAACGCCAAAGGCGACGCATTCACCGACCAGCTTGGTTGCATACAAAATTTCCTCGACCTCGGTAGGGCTGACCCGGTAGCCCGATGTCTTCATCATTTCGTCACGGCGCCCGATAAAATATAGAAATCCTTCGTCGTCCATGCGTACCGTGTCGCCAGAAAAGACGGCGATCTCAGGCAATACAAGCCCGGCTGCATGCGCGCGGGAATGGGTTGGCAACGGCTTGTAGCGTTCGGCGGTTTTTTCGGGGTCGTTCCAGTAACCCATGCCGACCAGCGCTCCACGATGGACGAGTTCGCCCGGCTCGTGGGGTGCGCAAGGCGAACCGTCCTCGCGCAGTACCAGAATTTCAGCGTTCGGAATAGCCTTGCCAATGGAGTCTGGCCTGCGGTCGACCTCGTCCGGCGGCAGGAATGTCGAACGGAATGCTTCGGTCAGGCCGTACATCAGAAAGGGTTTTGTCTTAGGTAGATTCCGGCGCAGGGCGTCCAAGGTCTTACCAGGCATTCTTCCACCAGTATTTGCAAAATAGCGAAGGTGCTCGGTAATCGTTTCAGCCCATTTAAATTGGGTCAGCTGAATATAGAGCGGCGGCACGGCAGTGAGCCCTGTCACTTTTTCGCGCTCAATCACCTTGAGCACATCACGTGGCAAAAGATAATTGAGCAACACGACACGCGCCCCGACATGGAAAGCTGTAGTCAGTTGACTGAAACCAGCGTCGAAAGACAGAGGCAGGGCAGCGAGCAGGGTATCGCCCGAATGGTTTTCCAGATACGAGGCAACACTTTTGGCGCCGGCGACCATATTGCGGTGCGACAAGACCACCCCTTTTGGCTTCCCTGTGCTGCCAGAGGTGTAGAGAATACTGGCGACATCGGTATCGATTACCCGGTGTGCAACCCTTGGAGGCATGCCGAGTAGATCGCTCCAGTGGCAGAAACTCAATTTTTCATTAGTTGGCCTAGGGGCAGCGGAATCCAGAACCACAATATGTCGCAAGTCTTGGCATGCAGAAATGGTTTCTTTCAGCAACGCCAAGCGCTCCGGAGAGGTGATCAGTATGCGGACATTGCAGTCGCGCAAAATGTAGCCGACCTGTTCTGGCTTGACCAAAGGGTTGAGCGGTACAAAAATACCGCCGGCTGCCGCTGTGCCAAAGCTCGCGACTACCGTCTCGAAGCGCTTTTCGAGATAGATGCCGACACGTTCGCTGCGTAAAAGG
>DAOLZE010000256.1:0-3837 GCA_035426125.1 Rhodocyclaceae bacterium | reverse complement strand
CAAATTCCAGGGCCTTGTAGATCAGCGGGCTGTGCGGCACATCCGCACCAATGTCGATAAGGCCGGAAGCAGCCACAATGGTGGCCGTGCCCGCGCCAAGAACGATTGTCGTCAAAGCGCCGATAAGTATTTTGTTCATGTGTTTTCTCCGTGGGGATGTTGGAGTCTGATTGCTCCCATGCTCGCCATGGTGCTTTTGCCAAACCGACAGTGGGATGACTTGCGGATTACATTTACGTAATCTAAGCAAATGCACCGGCAAACCGAAGGAGAATTCTCTATAGACCAACAACAAGAGGTAGTGAGCGCCATGAAAATACTGGTAGTCGAAGATGAGCCGAAAACCGGAACCTATTTGAAGCAGGGCCTTGTCGAGGCGGGCTTCGTGGTTGATCTGGTCGCCAACGGGCTTGATGGACTGCATTTGGCACTGACGGAAGCCCACGATCTGGCCATCCTCGACGTCATGTTGCCGGGCATTGACGGTTGGCAGGTGCTGCAAGGCATCCGCCGGGCCGGCAAGGAAATGCCGGTCTTGTTCCTGACGGCCCGCGACCAGGTGGAAGATCGGGTCAAGGGGCTGGAACTCGGTGCCGACGATTATCTGGTCAAGCCTTTCGCCTTTTCGGAATTGCTGGCCAGGGTGAGAGGCTTGTTACGTCGTGGCGGCAAGGCAAAGGAGTCGGAGTATCTACGTGCTGCCGACCTTGAACTCGATCTGATGCGGCGCCGGGTGAGTCGATCGGGCAAGCGGATCGACCTGACCGCCAAGGAATTCGCCTTGCTCGAACTGCTGCTTCGGCGGCAAGGCGAGGTTTTGCCGCGGTCGTTAATTGCGTCCCAGGTTTGGGACATGAATTTCGACAGCGACACCAATGTGATCGAAGTTGCCATCAAGCGCCTGCGGATAAAGATCGACGAGGCATTCGAACCCAAGCTGATCCGTACGGTACGGGGCATGGGCTATGTGCTGGAGGTTACGGATTGAACGTTACCTGGAGTCGATCGCTGACACTGCGCCTGACGCTGTTGTTTGCCCTGGCAGCGGCACTCGTCCTTTTTCTGCTGGGACTGCTCATTGGCAATTTGGTGGAGCAGCATTTCGTGCAGCAGGATATGGAAGCGCTCTCCGGAAAAATGGAGCTGACACAACACATTCTTAAAAGAGATTCGAAAACACAGGACAACGAAGCGCTCAGAAGGCAGCTCGACGATGCCCTGACCGGCCATCACGGCCTGGTGGTCGCAGTTTTTGGACCATCCCGACAAGCTCTATACGGCAACGAAAATCTGGCTTTTCCCCCGGCGCTGTTCGATCGGCCAACCGTCAACGATCCCGAGCGCCCCATCAAGTGGACTGCTCCCGATGGGCTCCCATGGCGGGGTATTTCTGCCGCCGTGACCGCCGGGATCGACGGAAAGATCCCTTACACCATAGTCATCGCGACCGAAATATCCCATCACGAACACTTTATGTCGGGATTTCGGGGCACCTTGTGGGTGTTCATCACGCTGGCCACGCTGGCCATCGGGCTGCTGGGCTGGGTTGTCGTCCGCCGCGGTCTCGCTCCGCTGCACTCGATCAAACGCCAAGCTGCCGAAATTACCGCCAATCGCCTGCATACCCGCTTGCCGGCGGAGGCAATTCCGCTTGAACTGGCCGCTTTGACCGATACCTTGAATGACATGCTATCGCGGCTTGAGGAATCGTTTCAGCGCCTGTCGGATTTTTCGTCGGATCTGGCGCATGAATTGAGAACACCGGTCAGCAATTTGCTGACCCAAACCCAGGTCACGCTGTCGAAAGCGCGGTCAGCTGACGACTATAGGGACATCCTGGCTTCGAATGCCGAAGAGTTCGAGCGCCTGTCGCGAACCATTTCCGACATGCTCTTCCTGGCCAAAGCCGACAACAACCAGATCATTCCCAACCAAGAACTGATCGATCTCGCTGAGGAAATCGGCGAATTGCTGGAGTATTACGACGTGCTGGCCGACGAGAAGGCGATTGTCTTGTCGCTTACTGGCAATGGCCAAATAGTCGGTGATCGGCTCATGTTGCGTCGGGCGGTAAGCAATCTGCTGTCCAATGCGCTGCGGCATACGCCGACGGGAGGCACGGTCACGGTCAAAATCAACCAGAATGGCGACGGCAAGACCCTCGTTGTCGTCGAGAATACTGGGAGCGACATTCCTGTGGAACATTTGCCTCGTCTGTTCAATCGCTTCTATCGTGTCGATAGTTCACGACAGCGAACGACAGAAAGCTCGGGGTTAGGGCTTGCGATCACAAAATCGATCGTGTTTGCTCACGGCGGGAATGTTGCGGTCGATTCAGAAGGCGGAAAAACGTGCTTTACGCTCTCGTTGCCCAGTACCCACCGGTAGTGTTTTCCCTTTCACTCGGCGTGGACTGATATCAACCGCGCCGCAGTTGGTTCTCCGGGATGCTGGGTTGGCGACCCTGAAAAAGCCCCAGCCTATCGGCCAAGGCTTTTTCAGGGTATACCTGATGCGCAAGTGGCCTACTGCTTATGCCGCGACACCCGCTTCCTCCTCATCATCCTTGCAGTGGGCCAGCCAATACAGGATCGGTAATACCAGCAGGGTCAGCGCTGTCGATGACAAGATGCCGCCGATGACAACGGTAGCCAGCGGGCGCTGCACCTCGGCGCCAGTGCCGGTGGCGATGGCCATTGGAATGAAGCCGAGTGATGCGACGAGCGCGGTCATCAGCACCGGGCGCAGTCGCGTCAGGGCGCCTTCATGAATCGCCGCATCCAAGGACCGACCTTCCTCGCGCAGAGAACGGATGAAGGCGATCATCACCAGGCCGTTGAGTACCGCCACGCCAGACAGCGCTATGAAACCGACCCCGGCCGAGATGGACAGCGGGATATCGCGCAGCCAGAGCGCCAGAATGCCACCGGTCAGCGCAAACGGTATGCCGGTGAACACCAGCAGTCCATCCTTGATGTTGTTGAACATGGCAAACAGCAGCATGAATACCAGCAGTAACGCCACCGGAACGACAATCTGCAGACGTTTTGACGCCGACTGCAACTGCTCGAAGGTTCCCCCCCAGGTTGTCCAGTAGCCGGCCGGCACCTTGACCGTCTGTTGCATCTTCTTTTCGGCCTCGGCGACAAAAGACCCGATATCCCGGCCGCGGACATTGGCCGTGACGACCACCCGCCGCTTGCCGTCTTCGCGGCTGATCTGGTTCGGCCCCGGCGCGACTTCAATGCTCGCCACGTCGCCCAGTTGCAGATAGGCACGGCGATTTTGTCCCCCCGGCTCGTCCATGGACAAATGGATGGGCAACTGTTTCATGGCCTCCATGTCATTGCGCAGCCGTTCGGGCAGACGGACGATGATGTCGAAACGCCGGTCACCCTGGAACAGCACCCCGGCTTCCCTGCCGCCCACGGCGATGGCGATTGCCTCCTGGATGTCACCAACATTCACACCCAGACGAGCGGCCTTCTCGCGGTCGATTTGAATGGTCATCATCGGCAAACCCGTGGTTTGTTCTACCTTGACGTCGGCGGCGCCGGGAATCTTCTCCAGCACTTCGGCAATTTCCCCGGCGGTGCTGTTCATCGTGTCCATGTCGTCGCCGAACACTTTGACCGCCACATCGCTGCGCACCCCGGAAAGCAACTCGTTGAAGCGCATCTGGATCGGCTGAGTGAACTCGTAGTTATTGCCGGGAACCTTGGCAACCGCTGCCTGGATGGCATTGACCAGATCAGCTTTGTCGCGGCTTGGATCGGGCCATTCCGATTGCGGCTTCAACATGACGAAGTTGTCGGCGACGTTGGGCGGCATGGGGTC
>DAOLZE010000255.1:0-3890 GCA_035426125.1 Rhodocyclaceae bacterium | reverse complement strand
ATCAGTTCGGTAGGATTGGCGTAGGGGACTTCAAGCAGATAGTACCCGTCTGCACCGAGCGATGATTTCTGCTGTGGATGCCATTGTTCCGAGGCCACCCAGCGCGCATGCTGCGGCGTGAAGCGCAGCTTCGCCCATTCAACCTTCGCACCGGAGAAGATGCCGTAGCCGGCACCGAGCACCGCATCGAGTTCGCGTTTGGTGATGTTGCGCGATTTTCTGTCGATCGATTCGGCATGGCGGATTGCGTCGACGGCGAAGCTGCGGATTTCCTCACGCAGATGGCACCAGGCATCGAGATACCAGTTGTCGCGATAATAGACGAGGCGCTGCGGCGAGACTTCGCGCGCGATTTCCTCGTTTCGGCCGCGGTGGTAATGGCGGATCAGCAGACGGCGGCGCTTCAGCAGCGTCGAGGCGATCAGTTCGAAATGACGTGAATCACCGAGGCGTTTGCCCGAATGCAGGATGCGAATGCGCCGGGTGACCTCCTCGGGGACATCGTCCTGGCTGCCGAGCAGATTTTTCAGGCGCGTTTGTAGCGGTGCGATATGTGGGCCGAGCAGTCCCGGTTGCACTTCTTCGAGCAAAGTCTGCATCGTCAGCAGCGCGTGGATTTCCGAGGCGTTGAACCACAGGCCGGGCAACTGGTGTTTCGGGGCATGCCGCTGCGGCACATCGAAGCGATAGCCGTTGGCATCGCGGTCGTAGATGATCGGCGCATTGAGGCGGTCACGCAGATATTGCAGGTCGCGCTTCAACGTGGCCGGGGAAACCTCGACGGCATCCAGTAACTGGCGGAAACTCGCAGCCTTGCGTTCGTGCAGCAGCTGTTCGATCTTGTAGAAGCGTTCGGTCTGGTTCATCGGCGGACGATGGAAGGTGGCTCAGAAGTCATGATTTTTCATTATTCACTCTTTATACCTGCAAGGCATCGAGTAGTTCCTGTTCCAGCTTGACCAGCGTTGCCGTTTGCGCCAGTTCCCTGCCGCTGACAAGGAAGGTGTCTTCGGCGCGCTCGCCGAGTGTGGCAATTTTTGCAGTATGCAGGTCGATGCCATGCCGCGCGAGGATCAGCGCGATTGAATACAGCAGGCCCGGGCGGTCGGCAGCGACAATCGACATGACGTAATACTGGCCTTTTTCGTCAGGGCGAATGCCGATTTCCGGCGTCAGCGGGAAAGTGCGGAGCTGGCGCGAGAGGCGGCCAGCAACCGGTGCTTCGAGCGGCGGGAGACTTTTCAGGCGCGTGACCAGATCGTGCTCGAGCAGGGCCGCCATATCGCGGTAGGACATTTCGTGGGCGGGGTCGAGCAGAACAAAACTATCCAGAGCGTAGCCATGCCGCGTGGTGTGAATCTTGGCGTCGACGATCGAATAGCCGAGTTTGCTGAAGGCACCGCAGAGGCGCGCAAACAGGGTGCTCTGGTCGGCGACATAGACCATCACCTGGAGGCCTTCGCCGATCTGGTTTGGCCGCGCTTTGACGATCGGCTCGGCGCTTTCCGCCCGATGGTAGAGCGTCCGTGTGTGCCAGGCGATTTCATCGGCGTCGTGGCGCATGAAGTACCCCGTATCGAGTTGCTGCCAGAAGGCTTCCTCAACGCCGGGGCGCAGACCGTGGTAGCGCAGAATGCCGCGCACCTCTTCCTGACGACTGGCGAGGCCGAGCGCCTGCTGCGGCGTGGCACCGGAGAGCAGACGCCGCGTCATGGCGTAGAGATCCTCAAGCAGCTTGCCCTTCCAGGCGTTCCAGACTTTCGGGCTGGTGCCGCGGATGTCGGCGATGGTCAATAAATACAGGCCGATCAGGCGCCGCTCGTTGCCGACCAGGGCGGCAAATCCGGCAATGACCTCTGGATCACCAAGATCCTGCTTCTGTGCGACCGATGACATCTTCAGATGGTTTTCAACGAGGAATACCACGAGGTCGGTGTCTTCGGCGGAAATGCCGTGATCCTTGCAGAAGCGTCTGGCATCGGCCCGGCCGAGCAGCGAATGATCGCCGCCGCGTCCCTTGGCGATGTCGTGGAACAGTGCTGCAATGTACAGCAGCCAGTGACGCTCGAAGCCGGTGATCAGACGGCTGCACAGCGGATATTCGTGGGCAAATTCAGCCTGGGTGAAACGTCGCAGATTGCGTATCACCTGCATGATGTGTTGATCGACGGTATACACATGGAACAGGTCGTGCTGCATTTGCCCGACGATCTTGCCGAAGGCCGGCAGATAGTGGCCGAGGATGTCGTACTGGTTCATGCGCCGCAACGCATGCACGATGCCGCGTTTTTGCTGGAACAGCGAGAGGAACAGTGCGCGGTTGACCGGATCGCGACGAAAAGTTGCGTCGATGCGATTGTGTGCACGCCACAGGGCGCGCAGGGTTCTGGCTGTCATGCCCTTGAGTTCGCTGCGCTGCTGGAGGATCAGGAAGCTTTCGAGGATTGTCCGCGGCTCGCGTTGGAAAAGATCTTCGCTGCGCACATCGAGCAGATCGCGTTGCACCTGAAAATTCTCGTCGATGAAAATCGGCGCTGCAATCCGCGCTGGAAACAGGCGTTCGCCGAAGTTTTGCAGCAGGATGGTATTGAGCTGGGTGATGTGTTTGGCATTGCGGTAGTAGCGCTGCATCAGCAGTTCGGAAGCGCGCTTGACCACGCTGCGTCCGATGCCGAATGCCAGTGCCATGGCTTCCTGATGCTCGAACAATAGTTTTTCCTCGCGCCGTCCGGCAAGGTAGTGGAGGCGGATACGGATGTGCTGAAGAAATCTCTCGATATGTTCCAGATGGCGCGCTTCAGTGTCGGTGAGCAGATCGTTTTTCGCCAGTTGACGCCAGCTACTGCCCAGTCCCGTAGCGCGGCCGATCCACAGGATGATTTGCAAATCGCGCAGGCCACCTGGACTTTCCTTGCAATTCGGCTCCAGACTAAATGGCGTGTCGTTGTAGCGGGCGTAGCGTTCCGCCTGTTCGAGTTGCTTGGCCTTGAAGAAGGCTTGCGGGTCAAGCCGGGCACGCATCTCTGCGGTAAATTCGTTGAAGGTCTTGCGGCTCCCGGCGATCAGGCGGGATTCGAGCAGATTGGTCTGGACGGTGATGTCGCGCGCTGCTTCCTCCGTACATTCGGTGATGTTGCGCACGCTGTGGCCGACATCGAGGCCGATATCCCAAAGCAGGCCGATCAGCGGCTCGATACTTTTGTCATGATCGTTGCCGGCATCGTTGGGCAGCAGTAATTGAATGTCGACGTCCGAGGCCGGATAGAGTTCGCCACGGCCGTAGCCGCCGACTGCGGCGAGCGCCAGCGTGTCGGGCAGGGCGAAGTGTTGCCAGATTTCGTGCAGTACGCTATCGACCAGTGCTGTCCGACCGCGCAGCATGGCGTTTGCATTGGCGGTACCTTCGTAGGCGCTGCGCAGTTCGGCCTGGCCGCTTTTCAGGCGCTCGCGCAGCGAAGCGATCAGGGCACGGGAAGCGTCGGCAGTTTCGTTTGCGCCGTCCAGCATGGCAGGAAGTTTCAGATGTTGTCCGGTTTCGGCGGGGCGCCGGCGGATAGCGTCAATACCTCGACGCCATCTGCGGTGACCAGCAAGGTGTGCTCCCATTGCGCGGAAAGGCTGCGGTCCTTGGTGACGATGCTCCAGCCGTCCGGCATTTCCGAGATGGCCGCCTTGCCGGCGTTGATCATCGGTTCGATGGTGAAGGTCATGCCGGGCACCAGTTCAATGCCGCTGCCCGCCCTGCCGTAGTGCAGCACTTGCGGATCTTCGTGAAACTTGCGGCCGATACCGTGGCCGCAGAATTCACGCACCACCGAGAAACCATTTGTTTCTGCGTGTTTCTGAATGGCCGCACCGATGTCGCCGAGCCGGTTGCCGGGGCGCACCTG
>DAOLZE010000254.1:0-3930 GCA_035426125.1 Rhodocyclaceae bacterium | reverse complement strand
GGTAATTGTGCGGACTTGGCTTGCCTTGGAACAGTAGGAAAGGACAACGACGAAATCGGCACCGGGGAATTGACTGGTTGGAAAAGCAACATGCAGCCTTGAAAGTTCGACCCCATGTTTTATCAGGGGGAACTCTATCCCTGAAGCAGTCACAATACATTCAATAACAGTATCCGGCCCATAGCTTCTGAAACGGTAGAGCCTCAGCGGTGTGGTTGGAGGCCTAATTACTTTCAGCATGATGACAATTGATACGTTCCCGTAGTCGTGGTCATGTACCTGCCGAGAATGAATACCCTTTCTCTCTGCAGTTTCTAGAACACGCTCACCGACTTCTAGCGCGAGTTCTGAATCGATAGAGAGAATCTCGGTCACTGGGCCAATACCATTCAGAAGAATTCCGTCAAGTTGCACCAAGGCTGGTTCGACTTCATCGCCCTCATGTGCTGTTCCGATTTGTTGTGCAACAGCTTTAATCAAGTACTCATGAGTCAATGGCTTGCCCTTCGCTAATACAGCGTCTATTTCCTTGATTAGGATACGCAGCGAATATCTGTCGGGAGTGATTTCTACAGGGCCTTGGCCGGCGCGCCACAGCGATGCGTAACCGAATTCCATGTCCTTTACTAACGGATGTTCAAGGTCAAAATTTCCTGGAACATGGAGTTGTACAGAATCATCAACACCTAGTTCGGCAACCAGTCTATGTAATAACCCCTCGGTCCCCGAAGAGAGGCATACTAATGTTCTCAATTCGGCTGCTATCGCTTTGAGATGGCTGTGGCTTTGTTGAAGTCCATCTAGGTGCGTCCGCAGAAGGAAAAGATGGGCATCAAGGTCAGCTAGCTTCCGTTCAAGCGTTTTCGGAATTCGCGAGTGCTTACTGTTCCCCTTTGTCACGACATCTCTCCACGAAATATGCCCCCACCTCCTGCGCCACTAAGTAATTGGCATCTGTGGTTGACGATGGTTAGCCAACGCCTTTGAGAATCATACATCATGGCGATGGTCCGCTTCTGGCCGAACTCTGCCTGATGACATACGGAACTTGGATTATCCGACTGCATCGTGCCCAAACCCGCCCGTCAGGTTTCTCCATAGCGGCCTGTCAGCCAAACATGACAATCCTTTTCACTTCAGTATTTTCGTGGTCTGAAGAAGCGCAAGAAAGGAAACTGATTGGTAGCCTTGCGTCCGCACTGGCCCCGCTGGTGGCCGCGGTGCTCTAGTCCAAAATGACTGTGCAACAGCGACATAGCGTCACGCCGTCACGTTATAGTGCACGGTCAGGTCCGGCACAGCCTGAAGCGCACTGTCGAACTCGATAGCGATTGCATATAGCGGTGATTGTGACAATCAATTTTTCTAAATGCCCATCGCGCCGTAACATAAATTCGTCTCACCACCGCAAATTACGCTCATCAACACGGGAGAAGCACATGAACGACACTGCGACACAATCAACGGGCAAATGCCCGGTCATGCACGGCGGCGTTACATCGGCCACCATGGCCAGCAAAGACTGGTGGCCCAAGGCTCTGAACCTCGACATCCTGCACCAGCACGACACCAAGACCAATCCGCTCGGTGCTGACTTCAACTATCGTGAAGAACTCAAAAAGCTCGACGTCGAGGCGCTGAAGAAGGACGTCAAAGCACTGATGACCGATAGCCAGGACTGGTGGCCGGCCGACTGGGGCCACTACGGCGGCCTGATGATCCGCATGGCTTGGCATTCGGCGGGCACCTACCGTATCGCCGATGGCCGTGGCGGCGCCGGCGCGGGTAACCAGCGCTTCGCGCCGATCAATTCCTGGCCCGACAACGCCAACCTTGACAAGGCGCGACGCCTACTCTGGCCGCTCAAGAAAAAGTACGGCAACAAGGTGAGCTGGGCCGACCTGATCATCCTCGCCGGTACGATGGCCTACGAATCGATGGGCTTCAAGACCTTCGGTTTTGCCTTTGGTCGCGAGGACATTTGGCACCCTGAAAAGGACACCTACTGGGGTTCGGAAAAAGAATGGCTCGCACCCAGCGGTGGCGAGGGCAGCCGTTACTCGGGTGAGCGCGATCTGGAAAATCCGCTCGCCGCCGTGATGATGGGCCTGATCTACGTCAACCCCGAAGGTGTCGACGGCAAGCCCGATCCGCTCAAGACCGCTCACGACGTACGTATCACCTTCGCCCGCATGGCCATGAATGATGAAGAGACCGTCGCCCTGACCGCCGGCGGCCACACCGTCGGCAAGGCGCACGGCAACGGCAGTGCCGCGAACCTCGGTCCGGCCCCGGAGGGTGCAGAGCTGGATGAACAGGGCCTGGGCTGGAACAACCACACCACCCGGGGTATCGGCCGCGATACGGTCACCAGCGGCATCGAAGGTGCCTGGACCACCTACCCGATGAAGTGGAACACGGGCAGGGGCAGCTATTTCGACCTGCTACTCCGCTATGACTGGGCGCTGCAAAAATCTCCGGCAGGCGCACACCAGTGGGAGCCGGTGAATATTGCGGAAGAAGACATGCCAATCGATGTCGAGGACCCCTCGATCCGCTGCAAGCCGATGATGACCGACGCGGACATGGCGATGAAGATTGACCCTGAGTACCGCAAGATCTCCGAGCGCTTCCGCGCCGATCCGAAGGCCTTCGAGGAAGCCTTCGCTCGCGCCTGGTTCAAGCTGACGCACCGAGACATGGGCCCAAAGGCGCGCTACGTCGGCCCGGACGTACCCAAGGAAGATCTGATCTGGCAAGACCCGGTACCCGCTGGTCGCAGCGACTACGACGTGGCCGCGGTAAAGGCGAAGATCGCCGCGAGTGGCCTTTCGACCGGCGAAATGGTCGCCACCGCCTGGGACAGCGCCCGTACCTATCGCGGTTCGGACAAGCGTGGCGGTGCCAACGGTGCTCGCATTCGCCTCGCGCCGCAAAAGGATTGGGAAGGCAATGAGCCGGCCCGTCTGGCCAAGGTGCTGGCGGTTTATGAAAAGATCGCCGCCGACACCGGCGTCAGCGTGGCCGACGTGATCGTGCTGGCGGGCAACGTCGGTGTCGAACAGGCAGCCAAGGCTGCAGGCGTTAGTGTGACCGTGCCCTTTGCACCGGGCCGTGGCGATGCCACCGACGCGATGACCGATGCCGAGTCTTTCGATGTGCTGGAGCCCGTGGCCGATGGTTTTCGCAACTGGTTGAAGAAGGATTACGTGGTCAGCGCTGAAGAACTGCTGCTCGATCGCGCCCAGTTGATGCGTCTGACGGCGTGCGAAATGACGGCTTTGGTGGGTGGTATGCGTGTCATTGGCACCAATCACGGCGGTACGGCACATGGCGTATTCACCGACCGTGTTGGCGCGCTCACGAATGACTTTTTCGTGAATCTCACCGACATGACCTACACGTGGAAGCCCGCGGGCAGGAACACCTACGCTATTCAGGAGCGCAAGAGTGGGCAGGTGAAATGGACCGCCACCCGCGTCGATCTGGTGTTCGGCTCGAGCTCCATTCTGCGGGCGTACGCGGAGGTGTATGCGCAGGAGGACAACAAGGAAAAGTTTGTCCACGACTTTGTCGCCGCATGGGTCAAGGTGATGAATGCCGACCGTTTCGACCTGAAGTGATGTAGCTTGAGGGTTCTGGAAGGCCAGTTAGTCCATCTTTCTGGATTACAGAACCCTCGCCCTGCTGCTGGGAGAGAGTGACAACGATTGACGCAGCAATGAACGTTATCGCTTGCCTGAAATTAACCTTTTACTGAACGAGTCAGGAAATCATTATGAAAGAGAAGAAAACCAAAACCTTGGCCATGGATATCGGCATCGCCGAGGCTGATCGCAAGAAGATCGCAGAAGGACTTTCGGCACTGCTCGCCGACAGTTACACGCTGTACCTCATGACCCACAACTTCCACTGGAACGTCACCGGGCC
>DAOLZE010000253.1:0-3948 GCA_035426125.1 Rhodocyclaceae bacterium | reverse complement strand
ATCGCGCTGGCCTCAAATCAATCAGCCCAGGCTGGCTAAACATCGAATGAATGTCCTTAACACCACGACAGTGGGAGAGGTCTTCAATCCCGATGAAGCAAAAATCGCAACGCTCAATTTTCTTGCCTGGAGCACCTTGTGGAGTTCTCTCACCCCCGATGACTTGCGTGAAGCCGCTTGGCAAGCATTGGAGTTGCCCGGACAATTTGCTGATGTCAGCGCTGCCTACTGGAGCACCTTCCACGCAGGTATGCCGCAACCACCGATCCCCGCGCTGATCCATGCGATGCTCAATGTCGATGGTGCCAGCATACGTGAAGACTGGATGCGTGCCGCCAATTACCTTGATCTGACTTGGGATCATGCGCTGTTGCCGCCGGATCAGCTCGGTCCGGCATGCGAAATCTTCGCGCTGGCAGTTGAGCGCGAGGAGCCGGTGATCATCGAGAACCTGGCGCAGCGTTACCTGATCCCCTGGGTAGAACTGGCGCAACAGCAACTCAATGCTGCAAAGAATCCTGTGCTTGCCGAATTGCTGAAATGTTTTCACAAGGATCTGCTGCAAGCCGCAAACATTTGAAAGTGGTCTGGGATCAACCTCGCGGCGACTGCTCATCAATGTTATGACATGAGTCCGCGCCACACCGTGTGGCAAACGCCCCAACCATTTTGATCCCGGTACTGGCGATAAAGTAGCGACATTTAACGCTACGTTACCCTGCCTGCCCTTGATCTCCATCCTGGATTTGATCCTGCAACGACTGCAAGCTTCTTCAACCCGCGCATGCAGGCAATGTGCATACCTGCAAAAGGGAGTAGCATTCGCGCCGATAAATTCAAGTATTAGCATATCGAATTCAAGCGGAGAAACATCGCTATGGGCAATTCCGGAAATTCAGGTATCGCATCGGCCAGCCGACGCAAGTTCCTCATTCTTGCGGGAACCGCTGTTGCCGCTGGCGCCGTTATTGGCCTGCCACTGTTCCACTTCAAGTTCAAGGCCGGTGCAAAAACAGGTCTTGGTCCGCGCAGTACGCCAAAACTCAACAACTGGCAGGATCTCTACCGCCAGCGCTGGACCTGGGACAAAATCACCAAGGGTTCGCATGGCTGGGCCAACTGCCGCTCGGCCTGCGAATGGGATTTGTATGTGAAGGATGGCATCGTCGTGCGCGAAGAGCAGACCGCCACCTATGAGCAATCCGAACCCGGCGTCCCCGACTTCAATCCGCGCGGCTGCCAGAAAGGCGCCTGCTACACCGAAGTCATGTACGGTCCGTCGCGCACCACAGTACCGCTGAAGCGCGTCGGCCCACGCGGCTCCGGCCAGTGGGAGAAAATTTCCTGGGATCAGGCGATGAAGGAAATCGCCGAAAAAACTGTCGATGCAGTCACCAAATACGGTACCGATACCGTCTTCCAGGATCTCGGCCCGAACTTTGATTTCGGCCCAAGCACGGCCGGACGCTTCAAGTTTATGTACATGGCCGGCAGCATCTTCGCCGACATGTGGGGTGAAATCGGCGACCTCAATTTCGGCGCCACCATGTCGCTGGGTGCGGCACAAATTGGTGGCTCATCGGATGAATGGTTCCTCTCCGACTTTCTCGTTGTCTGGATGATGAATCCGTCGGTGACGCAGATTCCGGATGCACATTTCCTTTATGAAGCGCGCTACAACGGCTCGGAACTGGTGGTCATCGATCCGCAGTATTCGGCCACCGCAATTCACGCCGATCAGTGGCTGCCCATCGCCGTCGGCACCGATGCTGCACTGGGACTTGCCGTAGCACGTCATCTGTTCGAAGCGAATGCCGTCGATCTGCCCTTCGTCCGCGAGCAGACTGACTTGCCCTTGCTGGTGCGTCTGGATACCGGACGCTTCCTGCGCGAAGAAGACACCCAGGCTGGCGGACGTGAAGCACAGCTCTACATGTGGCATCCGGCTAAAAATGCGCCCGTACCGGCACCCGGCTGCGGCGGCAATGAGACCCGCAAGCTGACCCTGGATTTCGAGCCGCCAATCGAAGGTCAGTGGAAGGTCAAGCTCAAGGATGGCCAGGAAGTCGCCGTGGTACCGGTTGGTGCGATGCTCAAGGAACATCTTGAACCGTGGACCTTCGAACACACTGCCGAAGTGACTGGCCTGCATGTCGACCAGATCAGGAAATTCGCCGAAGGCTGGGCCAGGTGCAAGCGGCCAATGGTGCTGTCATCGTGGGGTTCAAACCGCTACACCCATTCCGATCTGATGAACCGCGCCAAAATTCTCTGCCTGATGCTCAAGGGCGCACTCGGCAGGAAAGGTACCGGTTATCAGGCGACCGGCATCGTCGACATGGAAGGTTTCGGCAATGCCATGCGCATGGAAAAAGAAGGGGTCCAGGGCCGCCTTGGTGCGCTTCTTGGCATCATGCCACCGCATGAACTGTTCAGCGCCGTGCTGGACATCGTCAAGAAGCGCAAGACCGAGGGCGATGTTGCGCTCGAAAGCGAGATGAACTATCTGAAAAATCATCTGTGCACCAGCGACGTGGTGGAGTCAAACTTCAAGGCACCGGGCTACCGGGCTGCCCTCGTCAAGGAAGAAAAGGACATGTTCCCGCGCTCTCTGGAGGATTACTACCAGGAAGCGCACCAAAAAAATTGGGCGCAAGGCCTGCCGCGCAAAGCACCCGTCAAGGTGTATATCAGCGGCGGCTCGAACATGCTGCGGCGAAACAATCTGCCGCAATATCTGAAAGCGCATATCTGGGATGACATGACGCTGGTCGTCGACATCAACCCGAAGTTTTCCTTCACCGGCACGCAGTCCGATTACATTCTGCCGGCGGCCGGCTGGTACGAGAAGAGCGGCATCAAGTACACGATGTCGTATGTGCCCTACCTGCATTATTGCGATGTTGCCGTACCCCCGCTCGGCGAATCGAAGGGCGAATGGGAAATTTTCTGGCTGCTGACACGCGAGATGGAGCGCATCGCCAAGGAACGCAATCTTCCGGTACTTGATGGCTGCGGCCGCGGCTCCAATGACTTCAAGACGCTGCATCAGCGCTATACGAATCAGGGTGCACTTGGTCAGAACGACGACGACAAAGTCATGACGGAAATCCTGCATGGCGATTCGACTGAAGGCATGACTATCGAGAGTCTCAAGGTGACCGGCATCGCCAAGTTCACCTCGGCCGGCAAACCCGTCGCCGCCGACGCCATCAACAATCCAGACTGGAAGGGCAAAGGTGTCATGACGACGCTAACGCGCTTCACCGAGCACAAGGAACCTTGGCCGACCTACAGCGGACGGGCGACGACGTTCATTGACCATCCGTGGTTCATCGAAATGCGTGAGCAGTTTCCGATTCACAAAGCCAGCCCGAAGGCCGGTGGCGATTATCCGTTCCAGTTTGTCAGTTGCCACGCGCGCTGGTCGATCCACTCAACCTGGCGCGACACACCGATGATGCTGCGCTTGCAGCGTGGCGAGCCGCAAGTATGGATCAACCAGATCGATGCAACGAAGATCGGTGTCAAGGATTTTGAATACGCAGAGATCTATAACAACTACGGCTCAATCCGTATGCGCATCAAGGTCTCGACCATGGTGCGCCCCGGTGTCGCCTACTACTACCATGCCTGGGAGCCACACCAGTTCCCGAACCACGAATCCTACAAATGGCTGATTCCCGGCATCGTCAATCCGATTCTGATGGCAGGTGGTTATGGGCAAATCAACCATGCCATGAATCGCTATCAGCCAGGCAGTGCGGTGCAGGACACACGCGTTGGTATCAAGCCATGGCATGGACAGGAAACAAAAACCTACCCGGTGACAAAAAATCCGGTGCCACAAATGCCTGAGGCCTGACAGGAAACTCACAATGACTCAACAGAACAAACGTCAACGTCAGGTATCGATGGTTCTCGACCTGAACAAATGTCTTGGCTGCC
>DAOLZE010000252.1:0-3952 GCA_035426125.1 Rhodocyclaceae bacterium | reverse complement strand
GCCAACGTCAAAATGTCGATCAACCCGTTCGACGAAATCGCCATCGAGGAAGCAGTGCGCCTCCGTGAAGCCGGGATTGCCACCGAAGTGATCGCCGTAAGTTGCGGTGTTGCTGCTTGTCAGGAAACACTGCGTACGGCAATGGCCATCGGTGCCGATCGCGCTGTGCTGGTCGAGACGGATGTGGAGTTGCAGCCACTGGCAGTGGCCAAACTGATCAAGGCGGTCGCCGAGAAGGAGCAGCCGCAAGTAGTTATCTTCGGCAAGCAGGCCATCGACGATGATGCCAACCAGACCGGCCAGATGTTTGCCGCGTTGATGGGTTGGTCACAAGCCACCTTTGCTTCGAAGGTGGTGATTGCTGACGGCAAGGCGACGGTAACGCGTGAGATTGACGGTGGTTCGGAAACTCTCGAACTGAAAATGCCGGTCGTCGTGACTACCGATCTGCGCCTCAATGAGCCGCGTTATGCAACGCTGCCGAATATCAT
This sequence comes from Rhodocyclaceae bacterium, assembly GCA_035426125.1. GTDB lineage: Bacteria > Pseudomonadota > Gammaproteobacteria > Burkholderiales > Rhodocyclaceae > Sterolibacterium. Next base: position 3,461 of record DAOLZE010000252.1, on the reverse strand, counting down.
GAAGGCCAAGAAAAAGCCACTCGACACGCTGAAGCCGGCCGATCTCGGTATCGACATTGCGCCGCGTCTGACCACGCTGAAAGTCGTCGAACCGGCGAAGCGCGGTGCAGGCATCAAGGTGGCCGATGTCAAGGACCTCGTCGATAAACTCAAGAACCAGGCAAAGGTGATCTGATGGCTCTACTCGTTATTGCTGAACACGACAACGCTTCCATCAAGGCAGCGACACTCAACACTGTGGCCGCCGCGCAGAAGGTCGGTGGTGAAGTGCACGTTCTGGTGGCCGGTAGCAATTGCGCAGCCGCTGCCGCTGCTGCCGCAAAGATCGCTGGCGTATCCAAGGTCAGGCTCGCCGATGCGCCGCATTATGCCGATCAGACCGCAGAAAATGTCGCTGCGCTGGTCGTCGCCAATGCCGCTGGCTATACGCATATCCTCGCACCCGCCACCGGCTCCGGCAAGAACATGCTGCCGCGCGTTGCGGCGCTGCTCGACGTCGCACAGATCTCCGAAATCACCGCTGTCGATAGCCAGGATACTTTCGTTCGTCCGACCTACGCCGGGAATGCCATGGCGACGGTCAAGAGCGCCGATGCCGTGAAGGTGATCACCGTGCGTACCACTGGTTTCGATGCGGTGGCCGCCGAGGGTGGCAGCGCCGCAGTCGAGAACCTCGCGCCTGCTGCTGATCTGGGCCTGAGCAAGGTGACCGGCCGCGAGATTACCAAGAGCGCGCGCCCTGAACTTGGTGCAGCCAAGATCATCGTTTCCGGCGGTCGCGGTCTGGGCTCCGGCGAGAATTTCCGGAGCGTTCTGGAGCCGCTGGCCGACAAGCTCAATGCCGCACTGGGTGCCTCGCGCGCCGCAGTCGATGCCGGCTTTGTGCCGAACGACTATCAGGTCGGCCAGACCGGTAAGATCGTTGCCCCGCAGTTGTATATCGCCGTTGCCATCTCCGGTGCGATTCAGCATCTGGCCGGCATGAAAGACAGCAAGGTGATTGTCGCCATCAACAAGGATCCGGATGCGCCAATTTTTCAGGTGGCCGATTATGGTCTGGTGGCCGATCTGTTTACTGCCGTGCCGGAGCTGGTTGCCGAGCTCGGCTGATTCAAGAAACGTAACAAAGCAAAGAGCGGATGTCATCAATGGCCGGTTATCAGGCGCCATTGCCTGACATCCACTTTGTTTTGCGCGAACTGGCCGGCATCGATCAGGTCGCACAATTACCCGGATACGAGGAAGCTTCGGTCGATGTGATTGAGGCAATCCTCGACGAGGCTGCAAAATTCGCTGCTGGCGTACTGGCGCCGCTCAATCGCAGCGGTGATCGCGAAGGCATCCGCTGGCAGGATGCAAATGGTGGTTCCGTCACCATGCCGGCCGGTTTCAAGGAGGCTTACGCACAGTTCGCTGAAGCTGGCTGGAACGGTCTCTCATGTGATCAGGCTTTCGGTGGGCAGGGCTTGCCGAGGCTGGTTGGCACCGTTGTCCAGGAGATGTGGATGGCCGCCAATCTCTCTTTTTCGTTGTGCCCGTTGCTGACCGCCGGGGCCATTGATGCATTGCATCTTTGCGGCTTACCGGCGCAGCAGGCGTGCTATCTGCCCAACATGGTTAGTGGCAAATGGACTGGCACCATGAACATCACCGAGCCGCAGGCCGGCTCGGATCTGGCGGCGATTCGCAGTCGCGCTGTACCGCAGAGTGATGGCACTTACCACATCTTCGGCCAGAAAATTTTTATCACTTTTGGCGACCACGACATGGCCGAGAATATCGTCCATCTGGTGCTGGCGCGCACGCCGGATGCGCCACCGGGCGTGAAGGGCATATCGCTGTTTGTCGTGCCGAAATTTCTGGTGAACGCCGATGGCAGCCTCGGGGCACGCAACGACGCATATTGCGTTTCTATCGAGCACAAGCTCGGTATCCACGCCTGCCCGACTTGTGTCATGACTTTTGGTGATGCGGGGCAGGGAGCAGTCGGTACGCTGGTCGGTGAAGAAAATGCCGGTATCAGATACATGTTCATCATGATGAATGCCGCCCGTTTCTGCGTTGGCTTGCAGGGACTGGGATTAAGCGAGCGGGTATATCAGCAGGCTCTCGGCTTCGCACGAGAGCGGGTGCAGGGGCGCGACATCGCCGGCGGTGAAAACAGTGTGGCGATCATCAACCATCCCGATGTACGGCGCATGCTGATGCTGATGAAGTCACAGACAGAGGCGATGCGGGCATTGGCCTTTGTCGTTGCTGCGGCACAGGATGCAGCGTTGCGCCATGCGAATGCCGACGAGAGACATCGCAAGCAATCCTTTGTCGATTTGATGACTCCTATCGTCAAGGGCTGGCTGAGCGAGACCTGCAACGAGATTGCCTATCTTGGTGTGCAGGTGCATGGCGGTATGGGGTTTATCGAGGAGACTGGTGTTGCCCAGTACATGCGTGATGCGCGAATCACCACGATTTACGAAGGTACCACGGGTATTCAGGCGCAGGATTTGATCGGTCGCAAGGTGGCGCGCGATGGCGGAATGGCCATCAGGGCATTGTTTGCCGAGATGCGCGTATGTGAAGCGGCGCTGCGAGCGATATCAGCGGACGATACTTTCTCTGCTATTGCTGCTGCCCTCGATCAGGGAATTACGGCGGCCGAACGCGCTGTTGATTACATTGTTTCGGGATATGCCGAAAACGTCCGGGCTGCGGCTGCCGGCAGTGTGCCGTTCCTCCGGTTGATGGGCATTGTCTGCGGTGGTTGGCAGATGAGCCGTGCCGCGCTGGCGGCTCAGTTACGGATTGACAGCGGAAATACCGACCCGTTTTATCCGGCGAAAATCGTTACCGCACGTTTCTATGCTGATCATGTGTTGTCGGCGGTAGAAGGACTTGCCCATACCGTAATCCACGGCGGAGCAGGGGTGCTGGGGCTCGACGAAGAGCAGTTTTAGGCGGCAGCATCATTCCCGCTTTCGCGAGAATGACGAAGCAGACTTATATTTACATCCCCAGATAAAGCGGCCCTTCGCCACCTTGTGGCACAACCCAGTTGATGTTCTGTGTCGGGTCCTTGATGTCGCAGGTCTTGCAATGCACACAGTTTTGCGCATTGATCTGCAAGCGTGGATTCTGTCCGGCATCGTCGCGCAGGATTTCATACACGCCAGCCGGACAATAGCGCTGTTCTGGTGCATCGTAAAGTGCGAGGTTGACCTTGATCGGCACTTCCGGATCTTTCAATTTCAGATGGCAGGGCTCGTCTTCCTCGTGATTGGTGTTTGACAGAAATACAGAGGAGAGACGATCAAAGCTGATGATGCCGTCAGGCTTTGGATAATTGATGGGTGTGCATTCGGCAGCCTTCTTCAGCTTGGTGTGATCGGCTGTGTGATGTAGTGTCCATGGTGCCTTGCCACGCAGGACAAGCTGATCGATACCGACCATCAATGTGCCGAGGA
>DAOLZE010000251.1:0-3954 GCA_035426125.1 Rhodocyclaceae bacterium | reverse complement strand
GTACATGAACTGGCGCAGGAAGCTCCAGATACCAAACATCACGCGCTTGGCATGCCCGGGGTACTGCTTCTTGATGCTGACCACGGCGAGGCGATACGAGCAGCCTTCGGGTGGCAGGTAAAAATCGACGATTTCAGGATACTGTTTTTGCAGCAGCGGTACGAAGACTTCGTTGAGCGCCGCACCGAGCATCGCCGGTTCATCGGGTGGCTTGCCGGTGTAGGTGCTGTGATAGATCGGCTCACGACGCATGGTGATGCGCTCGATGGTGAACACCGGAAACGGCGCCTGTTCGTTGTAATAGCCGGTATGGTCGCCAAACGGGCCTTCCATGGCTGTTTCGCCGGGATGGATCACACCTTCAAGGACGATTTCTGCGGAGGCCGGCACCTGCAAGTCGGAGCCGAGGCATTTCACCACTTCGGTTTTAGCACCGCGCAGCAGGCCGGAAAATTGATATTCGGAAAGCGAATCCGGCACCGGCGTCACAGCACCGAGGATGGTCGCCGGATCGGCACCGATCACGACCGCAACGGGAAAGGGTTCGCCAGGATTTTTTTCGCAGTGATCGCGAAAATCCAGCGCACCGCCACGCTGCGCCAGCCAGCGCATGATGACCTTGTTTTTTGCCACAACCTGCTGACGATAGATGCCGAGGTTCTGCCGCATTTTGTTCGGGCCACGCGTCACCACCAGTCCCCAGGTGATCAGCGGCGCCACATCACCTGGCCAGCAATGCTGAATGGGCAATCGCGCCAGATCCACTTCGCTGCCTTGCCAGACGATTTCCTGACATGGTGCAGCCGAGACAACCTTCGGCGCCATATTGAGCACCTGCTTGAGTACTGGCAGTTTGTCCCAGGCATCCTTGAGTCCCTTCGGCGGCTCGGGCTCCTTGAGATAGGCAAGCAGCTTGCCGACTTCGCGCAGCGCTTCGGCGCTCTCCTCACCCATGCCCAGCGCCACACGGCGCGGCGTGCCGAACAGGTTGGCGAGTACCGGCATGGCCGATCCTTTCGGCTTCTCGAACAGCAGTGCCGGTCCGCCGGCACGCAGTACGCGATCGCAGATTTCGGTCATTTCCAGATGAGGATCGACTTCGACGGTAATGCGCTTCAGTTCGCCAAGCTGTTCGAGTTGCGCGATGAATTCGCGCAGGTCGTGGTATTTCATCGCAGCATTCCCTTCTCAGTGGAATAATTGGAGTAATGGGCGTAAATGATATTCGGCCAGCAGACCGGCAAAGATCACCGCACCAACCCAGTTGTTGTGCAGAAACGCCTTGAAGCAGCGCTCGCGCTGCCGACCACGGATCAGCGTGTAATGGTACGCCATCAGCGCGGCAGCAACGATCAGGCTGAGGTAGTACAGCACACCAAAGCCATGTTGACTGCCGAACCAGACAAGGATCGCCAGCATCGCCACATAGCAGAACATCACCGCAACGACATCGAAGCGGCCAAAGGTGATTGCCGAAGTGCGGATGCCGATGCGCAGATCGTCCTCGCGGTCGACCATCGCGTATTCGGTATCGTAGGCGATCGCCCAGAACACATTGGCCAGCAGCAATATCCAGGCATCCTGCGGTACGCGATTGAGCAGCGCCGCGTAGGCCATCGGGATGCCAAAGCCGAAGGCGATACCGAGGTAAGCTTGTGGAATAGCGAAGAAACGCTTGGTAAATGGGTAGCTGATGGCAAGAAACAGCGCCGCCAAGGCGAGCATCCAGACCAGTGGTTGCAGCGGCAGGATCAGCAGGAAGGCCAGCAGAGACAGTCCGCCGGCCAGCAGCAATGCCTCGCTAACCGACACCGTGCCGCACGCCAGCGGCCTGTCGCAAGTCCGCTCGACATGCGGATCGAAATCGCGGTCAGCCAGATCGTTGATGACGCAGCCGGCCGAGCGCATCAGCACCGTACCGAGTACAAATATCCAGACAATTGTCCAGGTCGGCCGGCCATTGCCGGCGAGCAACAACGCCCAGAGTGTCGGCCAGAGCAACAGCAGAATGCCGATCGGCTTATCGAGCCGCATCAGTTTTTCGTAGAGGTCGAGACGTTCGCTTAATTTCATAAGTGCAAAACTTTTGGCAGAAATACCTCACAGACCAGCAGCGCCTGACCGTCCCGACCGAACACCGAACGACGCGCCCACAGATGCGGTGTGGCACGCGTATCAAACGTAGCGCACCGCTCCGCAGCACAATACAGCGGATGACGCGCATCCAGGCGTCGATAGTGCAGAGTCTGGCGCACAATGCGCGGATCGGCGAAGAGCGCACCACCCAGTGAGCGTTCGCCGATGCTGCCGAACATCTGCCACGGACCGCGCACATCGTGCCGCGCCATCACCGAATGCGCGAACACCACCGGCACACCGTCGGCCTCGAGCAGTACCTCGCGCACCCAGGCCCGCTCGCGCGGCGCGATACCGAGTAGCGCACGCTCGTCAGCGTGCGGCGGCAACAATTGCTGACGCTGAACACGCACGGCAAATCGCGTGCAGCGCTCGCGAATCCGCGCAGTTAGCGAGCCTTTATCGGTCAGCCAATGCCGGTAAGGTGTTTCGAACGTCGGCAAAATCAGGCGGGAACGCCAGGGGTCTGCACTGCGTGAAAGGGTTGGAGAAGACATGGACATGGCGGAAACATTTTACCGGACGCACAGCCAAGTGTCGTGCAGGCTGTCGTGCAGGCTTTTCAAGCTGGGCGCGCTCTGCTAGGCTACGCTTGCAATTGCATGGGTTTTCATCGTTTCCGTCACCAGCGAACCAGGTTCATTGTGATAAGGATTGATTCTCGAAATGCATGCCGCACCCGCCAACACTAGCTCGCCGCTGATCCTGACCCTCGACATGCACGGCATTCCGCATCGCTGGGTCAGTTGGCAGCATGCCTGCTTCTACTACGTCAAGGATCAGGTGGCCTGGAGTATTGGCGATCAGAATTTCACCTTCCATGGTGGCTTCAATCGCGTGACTGGCCAGCGTTCCTCGATCACCGCCAATAGCATCATCGCCATCAAGGGCAAGGCGCTGGCCTCGAAAAGCATGTTCCAGGTACCGCCGCTCGACAACCGCGAGCTGTTCCACCGCGACCAGCACATCTGCGCCTACTGCGGCGGCGAATTCGCCAGCCTGCGTCTGACGCGCGAACACGTCGTGCCGGTATCGCAGGGTGGCCTCGATATCTGGATGAATGTCGTCACCGCCTGTCGCCACTGCAACCAGCAGAAAAGCGGTTACACGCCGGAGCAGGCAAACATGCAATTGCTCTATGCGCCGTATGTGCCGAACAAGGCCGAATATCTGATCCTCAGCAACCGCCGCATCCTCCATGATCAGATGGATTTTCTCGCCCGCCATGTGCCTCAGCACAGCCGGACGAACAATCTCAGGGAACACTGAGAAAGCCCGTCATTGCGGGTTGGCGCAGGGCTGTTCGCCTTGCACCTGCCGAAGGACAAACAACACCTACCGCACGCCGTTCATGGTTCGACTGGCTCACCACGAACGGAAATCAAATTCTCGCGCGCCATTCGCTCGCACACCATTCGATTCTCAATATTCCTGACTGCCGTTACAATCAGCAGATGAATCAACTCACCCCTCCGGTAAAGCCACTGACGGCCTATCGCAAATTCTGGGCGCAACGCTTCGGCGTCACTCCCTTTCTGCCGATGTCGCGCGTCGAAATGGAGCAGCTTGGTTGGGATTCCTGCGACATCATCCTCGTCACCGGCGATGCTTACATCGACCATCCGAGCTTCGGCATGGCCTTGATCGGGCGCCTGCTCGAAGCGCAGGGCTTTCGTGTCGGCATCATCAGCCAGCCCGACTGGCAGTCGGCGGCGGCCTTTAAAACGCTCGGCAAACCGAACCTGTTCTTCGGTGTCACCGCCGGCAACATGGACTCGATGGTCAATCGCTACACCTCCGACCGCAAGATCCGCTCCG
>DAOLZE010000250.1:0-3963 GCA_035426125.1 Rhodocyclaceae bacterium | reverse complement strand
TGCCTTTCATGTCTGCGCTCCTCCTTCCTCTTCAGGATAGCAACACTTATCGGTTGGCGCGAACGGCGATGAATTCCCGTGGTGGGTGAATGGTATGGCCGTCTATTTTCGTCGCCCCGTATCCCCATCCGGTTCTGCGGCTAGCGACAATCTCCTGGCCTCCTTCAGTTTCTCGTCGCTCATCGTCAGAACCAGATCGTCACGCTCTTGCATGGCATCCAGATGATTGGCCGCTGCGGCCCGGCTGAACCAGACGTAGGCGCGAACGGAATTTTGCGCCAACCCCATGCCGTCACGATAAAAACGTCCGAGTTCGAACATTCCTTCAGGGTAGCCAGTGGAGGCCGCCAATTGCACCCATTTCGCTGCCTGCCCAACATCCTTTGGTATTTTTTCCCCGGTGGCTAGGAGGCGTCCGAGCTGGACCATGGATTCGGCATGGCCATCCTCGGCGGCTTTTCGCAGCCGATCGATTTTGTCAGCAGGGCTTTCCGGGGGCGCCTTGGGATCAGAAACTGTCTTTCCTGTTCGGTGTTGCATCACGATGTCGCCCTGATGCTCAGCCGCACTTTCTTCAGAATTGGCCATCGAAGCAAGCACCACACCTTCGGTCGTTGGGTCGTCGTAGCTACCAAGCCATAGCTCGGCAACAGTCAGGGCACCGAGAACCAGCAGCACGCCGGCGGCGCTGTTGATCAGCGTACGTTCTACAGAAGCGCTTCTGGCGGCGAGGAAGCGATTCGCGCAGTCATCGCAGCGATACGGCCGATAGCCATCCGAGCGCAGTTTTTCTTCCTTCGAATGCCAGTTCGATTGCCGGTAGTGCGTGCCATTGCAGGCCGGGCACTTTATGCCAGCTCCGACAAGGCGCGCGATATCAAGGTATTTCAGCATGGACTGCGGCCTGGCTTCCGGTTGGCCTGACAGGCGCTGTTATAAACGCACGGCTGAAACCAATCAAATGAGTTGTTCTGGCGTAATGTGGTCTGCGGGGAGCGTGTTCTCATACGGATATCTCCGGCGCACTTGCGTTAGTTATGGCCGGTGGAGGTTATCGCATGACATATACTGAGGGCATCATTCAAATGGATGATCGACTGAGTCAAGACCTCCAGTTGGGGGGTAATGCTCGACGCAACCTGGACATTGGGTTGGCGTTAAGAGAAATTTGCTTGAGTCAGTGACTCATCAACGGAGAAACCGGGGGGACGGGTGATTGACGAAAATCACGAACTTGATCGCCTGGCTGGACAGTTGTTCCAGGGGATTTTGATGCCTGAGATGCAGTCGGAAGTGATTGCTTCCCTGGTGGCTTGGCTACAGTCGCCATTGGATACTGAGTCAGCCGATGAGAGGGGGGCGCATTCTCCGCCGTCCTATTGCCCGCTGAGCACAGACGGTAATCCGGGTAACGCCTACTGCCGCAGGAAGCGTCTGGCGAGCGATTTGCCGGCGCCAGCCGAAAACCCATGCACTGTGTGCGCCTTACTGGATGGCAACCGGCCGAACTGGCAGCGCATCATCGACCTCTTCGTGCATTGCCGGGCGCTGCGGGAATTTTCCGATCAAGCGGCGAGTTGGGCTCACACCAGCCATGTGGCGGCCATCATCCTGACGCAGAATGCGCGGATCCTTGACTGCGACTACCGTGCCCAGTCCTTCCTCAAAGCCGGCAATGTCTTGCACATGGTGGGCGGGCAGTTGTATTGCACGGATGCAAAATTTCAGCCGAACTTCAATTCCGCACTCAAGGAAACGGCGGGCAACGGCCGAACGGCGAATATTCTCCTGCACCCTCCGGAGCAGCCGGACAAGCGTTTCAGTCTGACCCTGACGCGGATGCAGCCACGGCTGTCGGCAGCCAAGGCCGGCGAAGCCGCCAAAATTCCTCACATCCTTTGCCTGGTGGCACCACTTGATGGGCGACGGATCGCCACGGCACGACAGCTGATGGATTTTTTCCAGCTATCCGCCGCCGAAGCACGCCTGGCCCGCGCTATTTGTCATGGTGATTCAGTCGAGGAATACGCCCGGGACCAGGGGCTGCGGTTGCCAACAGTTCGTACCCAGCTCAGCTCGATCTTCAACAAGACCGGCACCGAGCGCCAGGCCAGTCTTGTTCGCCTTATCGCGGGCATTCCTGTGGTGCGTGACTCCGCCTGACTTCCTCTGATGCGACGCCTGCTGCCGATCGAGACTACGCAGCGGAAGCCGGCAGGAAGCGGCCGCGCAGGTAGCTGATGATTTCGCCAGACTCGTACATCCACTGGCTATTGCCGGCCTGATCGGTAATTTTCAGGCAAGGCACCTTGGCTTTGCCGCCGCCATGCACCAGTTCGTCGCGGTTTCTTCCTGCCTGCTGGGCATCGAGGTGTTCGATATTCAGCGACAGACGGCGCATTTCCTGCCGCACCTTGATGCAGAAAGGGCAGGTCTTGTATTGATAAAGAACGATGTCGCGACATTGCTGATCGACCTCGGCCTGCATTGCGGCTGGGCGCGAAGCGCCTTTCGGGCGGGTGATGAATTCCCCGAGCAGCATGAAGGGGCCGATGATGAGGCGCAGGGTTTTGAAGAATGCTCTGATGACAGGTTTCATGCTTGATCCAGGTATGTGAAAGGAGGTCGCTCAAGTGCCGGTGGCTGTTCCCGCCAGGGCAAGTGTGGCAAACGGCTGATTGTTGCCCAGCCGGGGCGTTCGGCAAGTTTACGCGGTTCTTCCGCCAGTTGCGCATTCACCTGATTCAGGCAGAGGGCCGACCCTTTGCCTGAATCAGGTGAAATTGCTCCATGCCGTCAACTTTCATGGGGTTTTCAATATTTCTTAATGCCGGGCTCGCAGTTCTGCGTTCAATTCGTCAGCGACTTCCGCCCAGTCGGCATCTTCAAGAATCACTTCACATAGAAAGCTGGCTTGCGAGGGCGTCCAGAAGGCAGCTTCATGCAGTTGCACGTCATCGGCCAGTGGGCTGTGCTTTTCGATAAAACTTGCGATGGCTGCTTCATCGTTCGCTTGCCCGAGTTGGGCAAACAGGTTGCTCATATTGTGTACGGGTCTTTCCATGATCGTTTCCTCCATAAAGCCTGTGGCGATGACGTTGTCGAACTGGACCGGATATTTGAGTTCGATATGCGGCCGAAGTTCGTACCGTGCTCGTCAGGCAAGCCGATCAGGCGAGTTTTACGGCACAATTGCGGCACCGTATCCGGTACTCGATTATTAACCTGTGCAAAGGCAGATCCATGCAGAAACTGGTCACTACAACCGCCGCCCTTCTTTTCGCCCTGACGTTTCAGGCGCATGCCGCCGAATCCAAGGAGATGAAAACAGCTTCCGGGATTGGCATTACTACCCTGAAGGAGGGCACGGGTGCCAATCCGAAAATGACCGACACGGTCAAGGTGCACTATCGCGGCACGCTGGAAAATGGTCAGGAGTTCGATAGCTCCTACAAGCGCGGCGAACCGGCCACATTCCCGTTGCGCCGGGTGATTCCTTGCTGGACTGAAGGCGTCCAGAGCATCAAGGTGGGCGGCAAGGCCAAGCTGGTTTGCCCACCTCAACTGGCGTATGGCAACCAGAACGTGCCGGGGATCCCGCCCAATTCGACGTTGATTTTTGAGGTTGAACTGCTCGATATCGCCAAGTAAGTTTTTGCCGGCAATAAAAACGCCCGAACCGGGATGTTCTCCGGTTCGGGCGTTTTTGCTGTTTTTAAGCGTTGACCGCAGCAGCGTGCACTTTTTCGTATTGCTTGATCAAGCGCTGATGCAAATCGCAGCCTTCCAGGTTCAGACCCGGTGATTTGAGGCCGAAGAAACGCAGCTCGCCGTCGATCAGATCGGTCGCCTGATCCAGGGTTTGATCGCCATAGAGCCCGACCAGCGCGGCTTCGTAGGCATCCGGGTCGTCCATGTCGAGCAGGGTTTCGATGCAACTGTAGGTGCGCCGGCGGGCGGCGT
>DAOLZE010000249.1:0-3976 GCA_035426125.1 Rhodocyclaceae bacterium | reverse complement strand
TGGCACTCCAACTGGTAGAACAGAATGAGTACGCTCTGATCCTGATGGATATGCAGATGCCGGAAATGGGCGGTATCGAGGCGACACAGGCGATCCGAAAACTAGCCGGAAGACAGTCGATGCCGATTCTTGCCTTGACGGCGAATGCTTTTGCCAGCGAATGTGATCATTGTCTGGCCGCCGGCATGAATGACTTCATTACCAAGCCGGTTCATCCGGAGCGTTTGTTTGAAATGTTGCTCAAATGGCTGAGTCGACCGCAGGCTTTAGCCGCACCGGTGGGTTGAGCGACATATGAAAGGTCAGCAATGAAGGATCAGCAAAACTACGCCGATATGGCCCTGGAACTGCGCCGCCAAGCCGAAGAGCGCCTGCAAGACCACACGGCTGTGGTTGCCGAGCAACCATTGGCACATAACCTGCAGCGTCTGGTACATGAGTTGCAAGTACATCAGATTGAGCTGGAAATGCAGAACGAGTCATTGCAGGCGGCGCTTGCCGAAGCCGAAGCTGGCCAGCGTTTCATCGATCTCTATGAGTTTGCGCCAGTGGCTTACTTTTCCGTCGCGCCGGACAGTCAAATTCGTCTGGTCAACCTGGCCGGTTCCCACCTGCTCGGCAGTGAGCGCTTGCAACTGCGTGGACAGCGACTGGGTGCCTATGTGTCGGGCGATGACGTACCGGTATTCAATGCCTTTTTGAGCCAGGTGTTGGCCAGTGGTGATATTGAAACCTGCGAACTAAACCTGCGCCCGTCAGGTAAGGGTGAGGTCATTACCGTACGTATCAATGCGGTTGCCGATTTAAGGGGGCAAGTCTGCAATCTGGCGCTGACCGACATTACCGAGCGCAAGCAGTTGGAGGAAAGTCTCCGACGGGGCGACCGCTACCGGCAAGCCATTCTCGACAATATTCCCTGTCTGGTCTGGTTGAAGGATGAGCAAAGCCGTTTTCTCGCCGTCAATACGCCCTTCGCCACATCTTTCGGCTGGTCATCGCCCGAGGCTCTGGTCGGCAAAAGCGATTTCGATATTGTGCTCAAGGGTACGGCGGAGTCTTTCCGTGCTGATGACCGCTGGGTTCTGGATAACGGCGTCAGCAAACGCGTCGAGGAGCTTATCGAGCCCCGCACTGAAGCCGGCGGCGAAGCGCGCTGGTTTGAAACCTGGAAGTCGCCAGTTACCCTGGATGGACGAATTATCGCCACGGCGGGTTTCTCGCGGGATATCACCGAGATTCGGGAAATGACCGACCGATTGCGCGAGAGCGAGGCCTTCAATGTTGCCATTCTTAACTCGTTGACCGCGCAAATCGTCGTGCTTGACGAGAACGGGGTGATCGTCGCCGCCAACAAGGCGTGGGAAACGTTTGTGGCAGAGAACTATGGCCCGGGGCTGGCGGAGCGGGAGTTGGGCTTGCATTACTGCAACAGTTGTGGCGCGGCTGTCGGGCAACCTTGCCAGATGCCGTTCTGCGGCGTTTGGTCTGCTATTGAGGAGGTCAAGCTCGGGCACCGCAGTTTTGTCACGCTGGATTATCGCTGCCAGTTGCCGGGTAGCTCGCGTTGGTTCCGGATGAATGTTCATGCGTTGCCAACGCCGCGCCGAGGGGTGGTGGTGGCGCATGAAGACATCACCGAACTCAAGCAGGCGGTCGATGAGCAGAAAATGGCCAAGGCCGAGGCCGAGCATGCCAACCATGCCAAATCCCGGTTTCTCGCCGCGGCCAGCCACGATTTGCGCCAACCGCTGTTTGCCTTGAGTCTGTATGTCGGCATGTTGAAGAACAAGCTGCCACCGACTGATGGCACGCTGGCCAATAACCTGACGAGTTGTGTTTCCAGCCTGAACGAACTGCTGACTGATCTGCTCGATATTTCAAAACTCGACGCCGGCGTGGTGACGCCGGAGGTGAGAGATTTTCCGGTGGCAGAGGTTTTGGATAGCCTCATTTCAATCCATACTCCCGAAGCCGCATTGAAAGGGCTGCGCCTGCGCTGTGCTCCCTCCCGGTTAACGGTAAATACCGATCCGGTGCTGTTCAAACGGATCATCGGCAACCTGATTGCCAACGCCATTCGCTACACCGAGTCTGGCGGGGTGATGGTGGGCTGTCGGCGCCACCAAAGAAAGATGTGGGTTGAGGTACGGGATACTGGTATCGGTATTCCCGAGGACAAAATCGACGAAATTTTCGAGGAATTCAGGCAACTCGGGCCGGGCGAGCGCAATCGCGGTAGCGGTCTCGGCTTGGCCATTGTCGCCAAGGCGGCGGCCTTGCTGGGTTTGCAGGTCCGTGTCAGCTCCGAAGTTGGCAAAGGCTCGATGTTCTCGGTCGAACTGCCCCTGGGGCGAGCCAGTCGGGCGGAGGGGCGGCAGGAATCAAGGCCGCGACCATTGCGTATCGCTCTGGTGGATGACAACGTCGCGGTTCTCACCGCAATGAGCTGTGCACTGGAGACAATCGGGCATGAGGTGGTGGCCGCCGAGACCGGAAAGGAGCTGCTGGATCGGCTGGGTAGCGAGCCACCCGATGTCGTTATTTCGGATTACCGGCTGGCCGATGGGAAAACCGGTTTCGATGTGATTGCGGCAACAAGAGAAATGTTTGGTGAAAAACTCCCCGCTCTGCTCATTACCGGGGATACCGATCCAAAACTGATGCGCAGCATGGCTGACCGTGGTGTCATGGTGCAACACAAACCACTGGAGATTGAGGCCTTGCAGGAATGCATCACCGAGATAACAAACAGGCGCTTTTCCTGACTGCTGATATTGGGAGCGGTGCCTGAGCGGCGGGCACTACTTCTCTCAGGCGCAGGTTATGCCTTGACGTATGGCGTATTTGGTTAACTCGGCGACGCTGTGCAGATCAAGTTTGGCCATGATGTTGCGACGGTGAACTTCGACCGTGCTGGTGGCGATATTGAGTGCGCTGGCAATTTCCGGCGAGGTGCGTCCCTCGGCCAGCAATTTCAGGACTTCCCGTTCACGGCGGCCGAGTTGTTCGCCCTGCGGCTTGTCGGAAACCTTTCGGCCGCGCATGGTGTTGATCACGACAGCCGAAACCTCGGGGCAAAGATAGGTGCGACCCAGCGAGAGGGCGCGCACGGCGCGTAGTAGTTCATCCTGCCCGGCCGATTTGACGACATAGCCGCTGGCGCCAGCATCGAGCATCTCAAGAATAATCCGTCGCTCGGAAAAGGTGGACAGGCCGAGCACCTTGATGGCGGGGAGTTCCTGCAACAGGCGGCGGGTGACTTCAATGCCACTGATCTGGGGCAGGCCGATATCCATAACGACAATATCGGGTCGCTGCTCACGCGCCAGGCGAACAACCTCGTTCGGGTCATCGGTTTCCGCGACCAGAACAATGTCGGCCTCATGCTCAAGGACCGCGCGCAGGGCGTCTCGCAGAATTTTGTGGTCATCAACCAGCATTAGTCGGATGGTCATGTTGCTCCCCCTCTGGAACTTGAACGCCTGAAGCACATGGATCTGAGTGCCATAAAAATGCTTCACGGTTTTTTTGTACTGTCGATGCTTCCGTATTTTGATGCCATACAGAATTATTCTATCAGTCTAATACCGTAACGGCTTCACTGGGTGAACGGTAGTCGAAAGTGGCGACCCTGTAGCCCACTGCCGGCAATTGCCAACTGTGGTCGCAGGGTGTTTCTATGAGGGAGTAGGTGTCCGGTCGATTTCGTGGCGTTCTTCGACAAGACTGGGGAGGGCTTTGTGTTTGCCCTCCCTTTCGGCGTCCGGACGCCGGGCCGCTCAGTGTGCGGCTATACCGAGCTGTGCTCTTGCATATGAGGGAGCGTTGATGGTTCGCTTCAGTTTTGCATGACGGTGTGTCGATGGCAGTTGCATGAGCGCAGCGTCGACCGTGGGTGAGGTAGCGATGATGTGTACTGCATCGCCACCAAAGCTTTGGAGTACGCCGAGCAGATGGATGCCGCAGAGGTCGATTT
>DAOLZE010000248.1:0-3979 GCA_035426125.1 Rhodocyclaceae bacterium | reverse complement strand
GGTAGGTGGTCAGCTTGCCGCCGAAGATTGACAGCAGCGGTGTCTGTTCCTGTGCATCGGTCTCAAGGACAAAGGTGTAATCGCGTGTCACATCGGCCGGATCGCCGTGGCCGTCGTCGTAGAGCGGGCGCACGCCGCTGTAATGCCAGACGACATCGGCAGGCGCCACCCCGCG
Source organism: Rhodocyclaceae bacterium (assembly GCA_035426125.1). Taxonomy (GTDB): domain Bacteria; phylum Pseudomonadota; class Gammaproteobacteria; order Burkholderiales; family Rhodocyclaceae; genus Sterolibacterium. The sequence goes on along the minus strand of DAOLZE010000248.1, from coordinate 3,804 downwards.
GCGGCTGAAGTGGCTGGCGGCACGGCACAGGTAGGCAATTTCCTCGGTCGAAGCGCAGGGCAGAACACTTTTGTTGACCTCGGCAACCTTGACTTCGGTAGTGCCGATCAGCGTGAATGCATCTTCGTAGGGAATCAGAAAGATCACCCGACGATCGTCGTTCTGCAATGTGTAGCCATGTGTGCCGTCGTAGAGTTTCGGCACGACGATGTGGCTGCCCTTGATGAGTTGTACGTTGACTTGTCTGTCTGTCCGGCTTGCGGCGTCGGTTGCGCCGACCATGCCCTTGACATCGACGACCCACGGCCCGGCGGCATTGACCAGTGCGCGGCTACGCACTTCGCGGTGTCCTGATCGGTCTTACAGTGTGACGCACCAGAGATTTTTTTCACGCCGGGCGGCGGTGCAGCGTGTGCGAGGCAGAATCAATGCGCCAAGTTCGGCGGCAGCGCGGGCATTGGCGAGAGTCAGCCGCGCATCGTCGGTGCGCGCATCGTAATAGGCATAGCCTTTCGTGAACCTGTCCTGGAGGCCTGCGCCGAGTGGCGAATGGCGCAGGTCGACCGCCTGCGAGCCGGGCAGCCGCGTTGGCAAATGTACGTGACGATGCAGGTGGCCGAGTGTGTCGTACAGCAGCAGGCCGAGGCGGATCATCCAGCCCGGTCGTAGCGTTGGCATATGTGGCATGACAAAACGCAGTGGCCGCGTCAGATGCGGGGCGATGCGCAGCATGACCTCGCGTTCGGCCAGCGCTTCGCTGACCAGGCGGAATTCATAGTGTTCGAGATAGCGCAGACCACCGTGCACCAGCTTGCTGCTTGCCGACGATGTGGCACCGGCAAGGTCGCCCTGTTCGCAGAGCAGCACCGATAGTCCACGTCCGGTCGCATCACGGGCGATACCGGCGCCGTTAATACCGCCGCCGACAATCAACAGGTCGTAGATGTTTGTTTCGTCATTCCCGCGCAGGCGGGAATCCGGGAGGATGGTCATGGCAAGGCATGGATTCCCGCCTGCGCGGGAATGACGAGGGATTCTGAAAGTGCAATTCTGAATTGCGTCATGAGAGTGAGAGTGCGAAATGCCAAATCATAGCGACAGTTTCATTTTGCGCCTATTCTTGAAATGTGTCCGCTCATCCCCATCTCATGAGAATCGTCAATTTTTCAGGGTGTCCGCCATGCGCTACGATAAATTTACTACCAAATTTCAGCAGGCTCTCGCCGAGGCGCAAAGTCTTGCCATCGGCAACGATCAGCAGTTCATCGAGCCGCAGCATCTGCTGCTGGCCTTGCTTGAGCAGGATGACGGCGGGACGGCTTCGCTGCTGCAACGCGCCGGTGCCAATGCGGTTGCACTGAAAGCCGCGCTGCACAAGGCGCTTGAGCGTCTGCCAAAGGTCGAGGGACATGGCGGCGAGGTGAGTGTCGGCCGCGATCTCGGCAATCTGCTGAACTTGACCGACAAAGAGGCGCAGAAAGCCGACGACCAGTTCATTGCCTCGGAAATGTTTTTGCTGGCGCTGACTCAGGACAAAGGTGAAGCTGGCCGCTTGATGAAGGAGCATGGTGTGACGCGCGCCGTGCTGGAGCAGGCGGTCCAGGCGGTGCGCGGTGGACAGAACGTCGGTTCCCAGGAGGCTGAAGGCCAGCGTGAGGCATTGAAAAAATACACCATGGACCTGACCGAGAGAGCCCGCCAGGGCAAGCTTGATCCGGTGATCGGCCGCGATGACGAAATTCGTCGCGCTATCCAGATTCTGCAACGGCGCACCAAGAACAACCCGGTGCTGATCGGCGAGCCAGGCGTCGGCAAGACCGCCATTGTCGAGGGACTGGCGCAGCGCATCGTCAACGGTGAAGTGCCGGAGACGCTGAAGGGCAAGAAGGTGTTGTCGCTCGACATGGCGTCGTTGCTCGCCGGTGCGAAATATCGCGGCGAGTTCGAGGAGCGGCTGAAGTCGGTGTTGAAGGAAATTGCCATGGACGAAGGGCGCATCATCGTCTTCATCGACGAGTTGCATACCATGGTTGGCGCCGGTAAGGCAGAGGGTGCCATGGATGCCGGCAACATGTTGAAGCCGGCACTGGCGCGTGGCGAGCTGCATTGCATCGGTGCCACCACGCTCGACGAATACCGCAAGTACATCGAGAAGGATGCCGCGCTGGAGCGGCGTTTCCAGAAGGTGCTGGTCGGCGAGCCGAGTGTCGAGTCGACCATCGCCATCCTGCGTGGCTTGCAGGAAAAATATGAATTGCATCATGGTGTCGATATCACTGATCCGGCTATCGTCGCCGCTGCGGAATTGTCAAATCGTTACATCACCGATCGCTTTTTGCCCGACAAGGCCATCGACCTGATCGACGAGGCGGCAGCACGCATCAAGATGGAGATCGATTCGAAGCCCGAAGTGATGGACAAGCTGGATCGCCGGTTGATCCAGCTGAAGATCGAGCGTGAAGCGATGAAGAAGGAGAAGGACGAGGGTAGCCGCAAGCGCCTCGCCCTGATTGAGGAGGAAATCAAGCGCCTCGATAAGGAATATTCCGACCTCGATGAAATCTGGAAGGCCGAGAAAGCTCAGGTGCAAGGTTCGGCACACCTCAAGGAAGAGATCGAAAGGGTGCGTGCGCAAATGACTGACTTGCAGCGCAAGGGCCAGCTCGACAAGGTTGCCGAATTGCAATACGGAAAGCTGCCGCAGCTTGAGGCACAGTTGAAGGCTGCGGAGAAATCCGGCGATGAGAAATCCGGTAAGCAGCCCAATCGGCTGCTGCGTACCCAGGTTGGCGCCGAGGAAATTGCCGAAGTGGTATCGCGCGCCACGGGTATTCCAGTCAGCAAGATGATGCAGGGCGAGCGCGAAAAACTGCTGAAGATGGAAGATCGCCTGCATGCGCGCGTCATCGGGCAAAATGAGGCGGTGCGCCTGGTCTCCGACGCGATTCGTCGTTCGCGTGCCGGACTTTCCGATGAGAATCGTCCCTACGGTTCCTTTCTGTTTCTTGGCCCAACCGGCGTCGGCAAGACCGAATTGTGCAAGGCACTGGCCGAATTCCTCTTCGATTCCGAGGAGCATCTGATTCGTATCGACATGAGCGAATTCATGGAGAAGCATTCCGTGGCGCGGCTGATCGGTGCGCCGCCGGGTTATGTCGGCTACGAGGAAGGCGGCTATCTGACCGAACTGGTGCGGCGCAAGCCGTATTCGGTAATCCTTTTCGACGAGGTCGAGAAGGCCCATCCCGATGTGTTCAACGTGCTGCTACAAGTGCTCGACGACGGTCGCATGACTGACGGACAGGGGCGCACCGTCGATTTCAAAAATACCGTGATCGTCATGACTTCGAATCTGGGTTCACAGATGATCCAGCAGATGAGCGGTAATGACTATCAGGTGATCAAGCTGGCGGTGATGGGTGAGGTCAAGACACATTTCCGTCCGGAGTTCGTTAATCGCATCGACGAGATCGTGGTGTTCCATGCCCTCGACGAAAAAAATATCGCGGCGATCGCGAAGATTCAACTTGGCTATCTGGATAAGCGTCTGGCGCGGCTGGAGATGCACCTGAAGGTCAGCGATGCAGCGTTGGCGGAGCTGGCCAAGGCCGGTTTCGATCCAGTGTTTGGCGCGCGGCCGTTGAAGCGTGCGATCCAGGAGCACATCGAGAATCCGCTGGCGAAGCAGATCCTCGAAGGCAAGTTTGCGGCCAAGGATTGTATCGAGGTGAGTGTCGAGCGCGGCCAGTTCAGCTTCGTCAAGGCCGCAACGTCACCCACCTCAGGAGGATAGTTTGCGTGCCA
>DAOLZE010000247.1:0-3980 GCA_035426125.1 Rhodocyclaceae bacterium | reverse complement strand
GGCAAGAGTAAACGGATGATTGCCATCGGCATGGTCTTGCTGCCGATCCTCACCTGCCTGGTGGGCACCCTGTTTTTTATTCCGTACAACATCATCGCTGCCAAGCTCTCGCTGGGTGCCGCTGCGGCGTTCCACGCGATGGCCTTCTTTGTGGCAGGCCTGCTGCTGCTGTTCAATTTGCACAAGCCGGCCGCAGCGCGAGACAAGCTACTAATGCTGTTTCCGCTGCTATGGGTGGTCGGCCACTTGTACATCTATGTGGCCAAGTTCGATCTGTTCTTTACGGTTAATTCGCAGGGTCTGGTGGCGGGCGGCGCAGCGATGGGCAACCTGCTGGCGGTGGTGATGGCCATGATAGGGAGTCTGGCGCTGCTGCTGTATGCGCATCCGCCGGAGCAGCGGTAGTGGGTGGCTGCCTCTATTGGATCACGTTGATCCCAAGTCAAGCGCTGAATAAAGGCATTGGGAACTTTTGAAACGAGCCTGAGGAAACTTTGGTTTTAAATCTGCTCCAGAATCCTGGTTATATTGGGCTGGCCGCTCCAGGCAGTGACGCCGCCATCGACGGGGATGATGGCGCCGGTGATGTAGCTGGCATCGTCGGACGCGAGAAAACGCACCAACCTGGCAACCTCTTCTGGCTTGCCGGCGCGCTGCATGGGGATGTTCTGCAGCCAGCTTGCATGGAGAGCTTCGATCGCCAGAGTACCTGCCGTCAGCGGCGTGTCGATCAAGCCGGGGCAGATCGCATTGACGCGAATATTGTCGCGAGCGTGATCCAGCGCCAGTGCCCGGGTGTAATTGATGACTGCCCCCTTTGATGCAGCGTAAGCAGTGAAGCCGTAATCGCCTGTCATGCCGGAAATCGAGGCCACGTTAATGATGGCGCCCCCTTCACCATTGCGGCGGCGCATCAGCGGTATGGCGAACTTGCAGCCAAAGAAAATCGAATTCAGATTGATGCCCAGTACCCGTTCCCACTGTTCCACCGGCAGGTCCGGCGTCTCGCCATAATTACCGATGCCGGCATTGTTGACCAGGATGTCGAGACGGCCATAGGCCTTGTCTGCGGATTCGACCATGGCCTCCACTTCGGTGAGCACGGAAACGTCGGCATGGACGTAACGAGCCGCATCGGCACCGTAGGCTTCGCAAAATTTCCTGACCATCGCTTCGCCGATGTCGTCCTCGATGCCAGCGATCACGACCCGGACATTGTGGGCAATCAGTTCGCCTACCGTTGCAGCACCAATGCCGGAGGTGCCGCCGGTGACAATGGCTACGCGACCGGCAAGGGATCTGGAAGTGGTTTGAGTCATGGTAAAGCTCCTGGAGAAAAGTTCTTTTGGTCAGAGACGAACAGCACTGGCCAGCGCCTGTCGATGCACGATCTGCAGGCTGAAGATTCCCGCTATCAGCGCACAGCTTGCCCAGAGCGGATTGAAGCCCCAGTACAGCAGCCAGGATGCCCAGTCCGGTCTCGGGATGTTCTGGAAGCCGGTGACGAAGTCATACACCATGTACAGCGAGGCGTTGTAGGCCTGCAGCAGGCCGGCGATGCCGAGCAGCAGAAAGCCAGTGGTTGCCCGTCCCGTCTTGATCTTCCACAGACCGGTGATGGCTACGACGATGGCGAGAAACCACCATGCCTCCTCGCTGATCATCCACAGGCTGACCTTGCCGTAATGCGCGTCGGCGAAGCCGTAACCCCACCACGCGATGTCTTTGTATAAATTCGCATGCGTGATTTCGGCCTGTGTGATCGTGCTGCGAAACAGAATCAGGGGAATCTGCCAGCTCAGGTTGAACAGCGTGGATACGGTGAACCAGTAAAAGATGAAGCCGAGCCTGCGCTCTTCTTTGTTGCGCGGCATCAGCAGCGGACTGAGGATGAAGGCGGCGAGGATGAATATCAGGCAGATTGCCGAATAGCGGGCGCTATCCACGACATCCCAGCCGAAATGATCGGCACCGATGGCCCATGCTGCCAGCACCAGCGGCGCCAGGGAAAACATGGTTATGCCGCGCTTGACGAGAGACGTCTTGAGGGCAGGCGACATGGTTGGGATATTCATTTCAGTCGCCTCTCTTGCCTCAATAAGGCCAGGTCGAGGATTCTGCGCCGCCATCGACTTCGAGGATTTTCCCGGTGACCCATCTGGCGGCGGGTGAGGCGAGATACAGCGCGGTGATGGCGATGTCTTCCGGCATTCCCATCGTGTTCATGGGTGTCAGCGCAAGCATTTTGGCAGTGCCTTCTTCATCGAGGTATGGCGCGAGCGCATCGGTCATGATGGCGCCTGGCGCAATGCCATTGACGCGAATCTGCGGAGCGAAGTCGGCTGCCAGCAGTCGCGTCATCTGGTTCAGCGCCGCCTTGGCTGTGCCGTAGGCGCTGAAATATTTTTGCGAATAACGCGATGCCGAGGAACTGATGTTGACGATGGATCCGCCGCCTGCCTTCAGCATATGCGGTGCGACTTTGGCGGACAGGGAAAACGCCGAGGTGACATTGAAATGGAAGGCCGCATCGAAGCTGTCGGCACTGGTGTGCAGCGGATTGTTGGGCGCCGCACCGCCGGCATTGTTAACCAGCAAAGTGATGCGGCCGAAGACACTCAACGTCCGCGCCACCAGCGCATCGAGTTGCGCTTCGTCGCTGACATCGCAGGACACCCCCAGTGCATCGACGCCAAATGCCTTCGCTTCGGTGGCGACCTTCTCGACCGCATCCAGCGTGCGCGCCGCACAAACAACATTGGCACCCGCTTCGGCGTAGGCCAGCGCGATCGCGCGCCCAATGCCGCGTCCCGCGCCGGTGACGATCGCCACATGCCCCTTCAGGGAAAATTTATCCAGAATGCTCAAAGAATGTTTTGTGACGGCTTCAGCGCCAGACTTCCTTGCACAGTTTAATCTGTGCATCGGTCATGGTCGGCTTGATGACGCACAAGCGTTCTCTTTCAGCTTTCTGGTCGGCCAGATCCTTCTCTCTTTGAAGTCTGGCAAGGCGTGCTGCTTCGACTTTCTCCTTGCGAGCCTTTTCCTTGGCTTCCTTTTCTGCCTGAAGTTTGGAGGCTTCTTTCTGGCGTGCTTCCTCCGCTTCGAGTTGTGCCTCTGGGCTCAAGCCTGCGTCGGCGGCAACCGGTGGCGCGGCCGGTGCAGATGTAACCGGAGCAGACGGCGCTGGCATCGGAACAGGCGCGGACGCAGGTGCCGAGGAAGATGCCGAGGAAGGTTCCGTTTCGGTTTTGGCTGCGGCGTTGAACGCCACCGCTGCCAGCAGTAGAAGCGATGTGGTAATGATTGCAGTGTTCCGTTTCATATTGATATCTCCTTATAGGTGGAAATTGCCGCGGATCAGGATAAAGCAGTCGCTGCCGGGTGTCCATTGCCGGGCAGGATTATTCGTTTTGGAATCTGGTCGATGTCTGAAATCGATTAAAGCCAGCCGGCGCACTTGAAGCGACGGAACAGGAGGCCGCATACGGCGGTGATGAAGACCAGTGCGGTCGGGTAGCCATATTCCCATTGCAGTTCCGGCATGTTCTTGAAGTTCATGCCCCAGATACCGGCGAACGCGGTGGCTACCGCGAAAATACCGGCCCAGGCGGCGAGACGCTTGGTCGTTTCATTTTCCTCGATGGTGACCATCGACAGATTCACCTGAACCGCCGTACCAATGGTATCCCGGATGGTGTCGATTGAAGCATTGATGCGCGCCAGGTGGTCATAGACATCGCGGAAATACTCCTGGCTGTTGGCGCAGATCGGGTGGGTGCGGCTGCCATGCAATTTGCTGACGGCTTCCATCAGCGGCGCGACGGCGTGCTTGAGTACCATCGCATTGCGCTTTAGTCCGTACATGCGTTCGATGTTGGCGCGCGCCGAACCCTTGATGAATATCTGATCCTCGACAATTTCGAGTTCCGATTCAAGCGCGTCGACGAGCGGAAAATAGCGGTCGACCACGGCATCCA
>DAOLZE010000246.1:0-3990 GCA_035426125.1 Rhodocyclaceae bacterium | reverse complement strand
AACCGGGAGGCCGGGGGGCCGGCAGCATGGCGCCAGTTGTATGCGATGGAAGGCGTCAAGTCGCCTGCGCAGGTCGCTGGCGATTTCGCGGTGGCCTTCCGCACGCCCGAAGATGGCGTGTTCATGGCCGTGGATCGCTTCGCCATTCGCTCCCTGTGCTATCGCCGGGTCGGCAACACGCTGCTCTTTGCCGAGCGCGCCGATGAACTGGCCGATGCGTCGACCGAGATCGATCCGCAGGCTATCTTCGATTATTTCTATTTCCACTGCATTCCCTCACCGCGAACGATCTTCAAGGGCATCTATCGCGTTCCACCGGCGCACTATGTTTCATTCGAAAAGGGTGTGCTGACGGTTGCACCGTATTGGGTTCCTGCTTTTCAAGAAGAGCGCGGCGCTTCTTTCGAGACGCTGCGTGGGGAGTTTCTTGAACTTCTGCAGGCGGCGACCGCCACCCAACTTGATGGCAGCAAGCCGGCCTGTTTTCTGAGCGGCGGCACAGACAGTTCGACGGTTGCCGGCATGATTGCCAAAGTGGCGGGCGAGGTTTCAACCTATTCCATCGGCTTCGCGGCCGAAGGTTACGACGAGATGGAGTTTGCTCGCATCGCTGCCAAGCGTTTCAAGACCGACCACCACGAGTATTACGTCACACCGGATGATCTGGTGCGAAATATTCCCAAGGTGGCCGGGCACTATGACCAGCCGTTCGGTAATTCGTCAGCTTTGCCGGCTTTCAGTTGCGCGCAGATGGCCCGGGAGGATGGCGTCAGCAAGATTTTGGCTGGCGATGGCGGGGATGAGCTATTTGGCGGGAACTCGCGCTATGCCAAGCAGCGCATGTTCGACTGGTATCAATCATTCCCTGGCGTGCTGCGGCGCGGATTGATGGAGCCGGTTCTCGGTATGCCGATTTCCGGAAAGCTGCCGGGCATTCGCAAGGCATCAAGCTATGTAGAACAGGCTCGCGCGCCGATGCCGGATCGTCTTCAGATGTACAACCTGATCATGCGACTGGGGGTCGATCAGGTGTTCGCCGCCAATTTTCTCGCGCAGGTCGACTTGAGTTCTCCCTTGAGACATCAGCAGGAAACCTGGAACCTGGCCAATGCCCGCAGCGCGACCAACCGTGAACTTGCTTACGACTGGCGCTACACGCTGGCCGAGAGCGATCTGCCCAAAGTGTGCGGAACCACGCGGCTGGCCGAGGTGGATGTTGGATTTCCGTTGCTGGACACGCAGCTTCTCGAATTCTCGATGCGTTTGCCGACAAACTTCAAGCTCAAGGGGCTGAAACTGCGCTGGTTTTTCAAGGAGGCGCTGCGTGGGTTTTGCCGGATGAAATCATTACCAAGAAAAAGCAGGGGTTTGGTTTGCCGTTTGGTGTGTGGCTCACAAAGAATGCCGACTTGCGCGCCCTGGCGGAGGAGTCCGTGCAAGGACTGGCCGATCGCGGCATGCTGCAACATGCGTTTGTCGATGCGCTCTTTGGCCGCCACCTGAAGGAGCATCCGGGGTATTACGGCGAGATGATCTGGATTTCGATGATGTTGGAACAGTGGCTCCGCGCCTGGGCATCCCGTCGGGAGCCTTGACGGGCAAGTGGCTTAAGATGATCGAAAATTGCGCAACAAGCGGGCCGCAAAGCGCAGGCGGGATTTGTCCCATGGCGTGAAGCGGGGAATCTGGAAAGGATCCGTGTTGTGATCCGCAACGCCCCAAGCGGTCGAGACAGCGGCATCAAACCCAAGTTCGCGTACCAATGCCACATGCTCGGGCAAGTAATCATTGCCTGGTTTGCCATTCGGGTATGCGAACAAGCCTATCTTCGCTTCAAGCAGGTGTTCGAGTGTTTCCTTGCTGCCGATGATTTCACGCCTGGCGTCGGTAAGATCGGTACGCGCCAGAATCGGGTGGGATACTGTGTGGGCGCCAATCTGCATTCCTCCCGAACGCAGTTCCTTGACCTGTGCCGAGGTCAACATCAGGTCGTCGGGCGGCTTGACTCCGGCTGCATCCGATAGTTTTTGGGTAAGTTTGAGCCGCTCCGAGATGGGCAAATACTTGATCTGGCCGATTAGCCTTTCAACGGCTGTCCGTTTTTCTGTTGGCGAGATGAGCGGATAGGTGCCGAGGTCGAGCGCCGTCAGGTTCAGCCTGTCCATCTTGCAGGCACGAACCGATTCGATGACCGTATCGTTCCACATTCGGCCACCATCAAGAAAACCGGTGGCGATAAAAAAGGTAGCAGTTAATCCATGGTGCTGCAGGATGGGCAAGGCGACGGTGCAGTTGTCGGCGTAGCCGTCGTCGAAGGTGATGGCTGCAGCGCGTGGTGGCAAATTGCGTGCTTTTTTAAGGTCGACCGCGACATCCAGCGGTAGCACGTTGAACCAGGATTTTATCCAGCCGAGGATCTCGCCGAAGCGCCGGGCGTCGGGCTCGTCAGGGAACATTGGGTCGGGCTGGGGTGAAACCCGGTGAAAAATAAAGGTTGTAAGTTTCCCATCAGCACCGCCCGGCGAGGTTAGTTTGAACGCGGTTTTCAGCAGTGTCATGGCTTGATCTTTGTGGTCACTGGCATAGCCGCCGCAGCTTGCTCCTCTGGTTCAAGCCAGGCCTTGCGATCCACCCAGCGCCGCGTCAGTACGACCAGCACGAGGATGTTATAGGGCAAATCGAAGTAGGCCAGGCTCAAGAAGGCCCCGCCGACGGCGTAGCCCGTCATGCTGACCTGGCACATGGCGCCAAGATCGGAGGCCCATTTGGTTTGCGGGTTGTTATCCTTGCCCAGCTTGCGCAGGCCGGAAGCGGACAGCCAGACCAGCCACCACATCAGGATGAACAGAATAAGTCCGATGAAGCCGTGTTCCCCCAGAATCTGGAAGTAGATGCTGTGGGCGGCGTGTACGTCGGTGGGGTCGGGCGCGTAGCGGCCAAACGTGAACAGGTTGTAGACCTCATAGCCGCCTCCAAAGAAATTGTCGGCCGCCAGGTTCCAGGCCATCCACCAGGCGTTTATCCGTCCCATGGCCGAGGCATCCGTTTTGTATTCGGATATGGTGTTCATGCGCGTTGTCCAGTGTTCTGGCATGAACAGCAGGAGCATGACCCCAGCGGCGATGATGATCATCAGCAGGCCCATCTTGCGCCCGCCATACCACCACAGCGAAAGCGCCATCGCCGCGATGGCGAGCAGCGCCCCGCGCGAATGGCTGCCGAAAGCGGCGGCGGCGCACAGCAGCATGGCCAGTGTCATGGCGTGCTTTGCCCACTTATTGGTCATTTGCAGTTGAAGGAAGCGGAATAGCGGGAGGATGATGATCAGCGCCAGCGCCAATTCATTGTTGCCCTCGATGAATGTTTTTGTCGGCCCCCAGACCAGATAGGTGCCACCGGTCAGAATGGTGAAGGCACCGCCCTTGATGCCGTAATAGCCGAGGGAGCCGATGATGACCCAGGTAAGTGCGGTAATGTGCTTTTTTGAATAGAGCAAAACCAGGGTGATCAGGATCATGAAATCGATTTTCATGACTCGCTTCCACATCTCGAAGCTTTTGTCGAAATCGAAGGAGAAGGGCAGGGTGATGCACATCCAGAGCATCAGTGCGATCAGTGCGGCACTTTCTCGGGTAACGAAGAATTCGCGCCGATCCTTGGTGAAAACTAGGCCAAGAAGGGTGGTGCCGGCAATTGCTGCTGCCACCGGCATGCTTTTCAGTACCCACGTCAGAGCGTGCGGGTTCATCAGGCTAATCCATGTCCAGCCGAGAACGCCGACCCATGGACGCTTGAGTGCCACGATGCAGATGCCGGCAATGATTGCACCTAGCAGGATGTCACGCATGGCAGATCCGTTTGAAGAGTTGTAGCTGTGCCCGGGAAGTTTCGTCCCAGGAAAATTGCTCGGCGTGATGGCGAACCTGCTGCCGATCCGGGCGGGCAGCGCAGAGATGCTCTAGCGCGAAAGTCAGCGCTTCGCTTGAACGT
>DAOLZE010000245.1:0-3999 GCA_035426125.1 Rhodocyclaceae bacterium | reverse complement strand
CCTCGATGATGCGCGAAATCATGCCCTGCTCGATGATGGCGTAGGCGCGCGGACCGAGGCCGGTGCCGAGAAACACATCGATGACGTCGCGGCGGCGGACGTGCAGGTTGTTGATGTAGTAGCTGGAATTTCCCTCGCGGTCGAGCACGCGTTTGACGGCGATCTCGGCATACTGCGACCATTGGCCCGCAGCACGCCCCTCGGCGTTATCGAAAATCAGCTCGACGCTGGCGCGGCCAACCGGCTTGCGTGTTCCCGAGCCATTGAAGATGACATCCTGCATCGACTCGCCGCGCAGTGCGGTCGCCTTGGATTCGCCAAGCACCCAGCGCACTGCATCGATGATGTTCGATTTGCCGCAGCCGTTCGGCCCGACGACGCCCACCAGTTGCCCGGGGAACATGATCGTGGTGGGATCGACAAAGGATTTGAAACCGGCAAGTTTGAGCTTGGTAAGACGCACGACAGGGAATGATTATCCGAATTCGAATTCGTTGAGCGAAAAAATCGCGAGCCTCCGTGAAACCTTCATGGAGCCCGCCTGGATCGCGCATTATAATGGAATCCTTGTTCCTTTCCGTTGCCCGCCCAGCCATGTCCAGCCAACCCGCCAGAAAGCTCGAAACCTTCGCCAACCCGGCGCCACAGCGGGATTACCAGATCCACATGGAAATTCCCGAATTTACCTGTCTGTGCCCGAAAACCGGCCAGCCGGATTTCGCCACGCTGATCCTCGACTACGTGCCGGACAAGCTCTGCGTCGAATTGAAAAGTCTCAAGCTGTACATCTGGAGCTTCCGCGACGAAGGACATTTCCACGAAGCCGTCACCAACCGCATTCTCGACGATCTCGCCAAAGCTCTGAAACCACGCTTCATGCGCCTGACAGCAAAGTTCTACGTGCGCGGCGGTGTATTTACAAATGTCGTCGCCGAGCAGCGCAAAAAAGGCTGGAAACCCGCTGCCACCATCGAACTGGCAAGTTTCGACGACTCCTCGAACACGCGCGGCTGAGCCTGTCGACTGCGCATTCCGGCGATGAGCGCCCCGGCAAGCATTTGCGTGGTGCGCCACGGTGAAACCGACTGGAACGCGACAGGCATTCTGCAAGGCTGGATCGACGTACCCCTCAACGAAACCGGCGTGCGTCAATCGCGGGAAATGGCCGAATCCTTCGCCACTGCCGCTTTCACGCGTATCTATGCGAGTCCGCTGAGCAGATCGCTGGCCACTGCCACGATCATTGCGGAACGCCTGGGGCTGCCGGCACCGTTGATTCATGAAGGTTTGAAGGAGCGCAATTTCGGCGTCATCCAGGGCATCCCGAAAAGCGAGATCGCCGATCTGAATCCAATTTTGTTTCAGCAGATTCTCAAAAGAAACCCGGCCGCGGATTTTGAACAGGGCGAGCCGATGGAGGCCTTCGCGACACGCGTTCTCGATGCGCTGATGGAAATCGGTGCCGCCAACCCCGGCAAGCGTCTGCTACTGATTACCCATGGCTGGGTCATGGATGTCATCACGCGCCACATCGGAAAATTGCCACGCAGCGCCATTCTGCACATGAAGCGCAAAAACGGCGAAGGTCTTTGGCTGACGGCAAGCGCGATGGCGATCGAAGCACTGATCGAAAGCCACCCTGTTCGAGCTGAGTCTGTCTAAGTTCTCTGCAACAGGTTCAGAACAAATCTTCCTCACCCAGCGTTTCAAGAAACGCCTCGACCCGTGTACGCAAGGGGCCAAGCGGATTGACGCCATCGAATTCGAGAAACAGCGTTGCAATGCCATTCTCTTCCAGCATGTGCTTCAGCGCGGGGATGTCGCCTTCATGTGGATCGCAGAATTTCTGTTGCAGGATCAGCGCGGCATGGACGTTGTAATCACTGGCCAGTTCCAGCACATGCTTGAAGCGCGTATGCGCCGGATAATCCTTGGTCGGACAGGCAGGGCGCTGGCAATAGCGCGCGGCGATGCGCGCCAACGGATCGTCACCGGCTTTTGCGGGTGGCGATTCGTTCCAGAAATAGCGGGTGCCCGAACATTGATCATCGATAACGATGGTTGCTCCGAGCGATTCGACCATCACCATGAAAGCGAGATCGTCATTCTCCGAACCGAGAGTCATCAGACGCACACCCTCGCTGCGAGCAGGTGATTGCGTTGATTGTGCTGATTGCTCAAGAACATCCAGCACGCGGCGCAACTCCCGGCTGTGCTCGCGCTTATCGACAAACTGCGCGCTCAGCGAGGCGTACAGCGCCTCGACACCGCTAACTTGCGGATCGGTCTGCTTGCGTAACGCAAACAACTGCCGCAACAAGCGACGGTTTTCATCGACGATATCGATAGCATCGTTGATCTCCGCATCCATGAGCGCCTTGCCGCACGTCTCTTCGAGAAAGCTGCGAAAGCGACGCAGCTCATCACGCTGCAAGTCCTCGGCAAAACGCGACTGCACCTGGTTGGGCATCGGCAAATAATAATTCCAGCGCAGCGTCGGCACATGCTCGCGCCAGGAATGAAAAGTCTGCCGGTAATGCAGGCAGGAGTGCGCCAGCAGCAATCCCGTGCAGTACTCGTAGCGGCCAAGCAACCCCTGCGCCAGCGAGTCACGACTGAACGGGCAGAACATGCCGAAGATGTGCGAGTCGGCGAGATTCTGTGCATCCTGCATGTCGTGCGCCGCCAGCACACGCACCGGCAACATGCCGGCGGCAATCAACAATTCCTCCGGTGCATAGGTACACATTGTCGCGACGACTTCGCCAGCATTGCGCCGCTGCCAGTCACGCGCATAGTCGTGGCGCGCATCACACCACGCCTGGAATTGACCGAATAACCCAGTGCTCATGTCGGGAGGCACGTAGAGTAGAAAAAACTCACGCTGACATGCACCATTGATTTGTTTGCCTGGGCTTTGCCCATCCTGCCCCTATCCATCCGAGCGATTCCTCTTGTTCTTGTGAGCGACAGAGCGTGTTTCCAATGTATTTGCGCCAATCGTCAGACGGCCGAGCGGCGATGCCTGCTCGATACGTGCAATGGTCGACAGCAGATTCAGACCGGTTTCGCGGCGCAGGACTTCGGCGCGGCTGCGCAGTTCGCCGATTGTGACATCGACCGCTTCGTCTGCCGTCGCCACGGCGATGGTGTTGCCGCTATCGCAGGAGGGAAACACCAGCGAGCGGCCATCGAAAGCGTTTTCGATGCGTCCGGCGCTGGCCTGAAAACCACGACTGCGGCCGAGCAGGTTGAGTGTCATCAAACCATTCGCGGTGAGACGCGCCCGACAAGCCTGGTAGAACGGCAGCGTGTCGAGCACACCAGCGCGAGCGTTCCCATCGAAACCATCAACCAGAATGTAATCGAAGCGTTTATCGCCGCCGAGCATGTAGTCGGCGCCGCAGCCGATGATCACGCGCAGCCGTAGCGGATCATCGGGTAGCTTGAAATGCAGCCGGGCGACCATCTCGACCTGCGGATTGATTTCGACGACGGTGATTTTCGTCTTCGGCAGATAATGGTAAATAAATTTCGCCAGCGATCCGGCACCCAGACCGATCAGCAGCACATCGCGCGGCCAGGGCGGCTCGCGCAGCAACAACCCGGCCATCATCTCGCGCGTGTAGGCAAGCTCCAGAGCATTCGGGCGGCGCACACGCATGGCGCCCTGCACCCAGTCGGAGCTGAAGTGCAGAGAGCGCACCCCGGCGGTTTCACTGATCTCGATGGATTCCATACGCATGCGAATGTCCGGCTTGCCCGGCTCAGAAAGTGGTCCAGAAGCGCAGCGCGGTCATCGGCAGGCCAAACCATACGTTGAGAATATCCTCGGTCGACAGGTGTGCACCAGAGGCACGGGAGTTCATGGGCTCCATGGCGCGACCGGCAAGGCCGTGGAAGAGCTGAACTCCACCGTTGCGGATCACCACTTCATCGATGCCCGGCGTTTCGGAGATATCGGCGACAACGCTGGCCATGGTCAGCAGCGCTTTGCGG
>DAOLZE010000244.1:0-4016 GCA_035426125.1 Rhodocyclaceae bacterium | reverse complement strand
GGACTTCGAGGAACATGCGCTGCACGCCCCGATGGCGCGCCAGTTCAAAAAGATACTCCATGAACCGACTGCCCAGACCTTCACGCTGGCGCTGTGCAACGATGCCGATGTTGAGCAACTCCGCCTCGTCGAAGGCCATCATCATCACCGCGAAGCCAAGCAATTGCCCATCTGCGCGCATCAACCAGCAGTCATATCCGGTCTCCAGAGAATCGGCAAAATTGCCGCGCGACCAGGGAAAGGCCTGAATACACTGCTCGATGGCCAGCACCGCATCGATATCAGCGGTCTGCATCGGGAGGAATTCAATATTCAGCGAAGACTCGGTCATCGCGACAGGCATTGGTTTCATTTCGCACCACCCCGCGCCAGACGTTCGGCTGTCGTCAGCGCCACCTTGTCGCGCACATACAGCGGCACTGCCAGTCCGGCGTCGACGCCGGCACCGCACGCCAGACGCGGCGCGGCGAGGCGCGCCACAGCGGCAGCATGTGGCCAGAGTCCGGGAACAATGTGCACGATACTTGCGCCGAGCAAATCGGGATAAGCGAGAAAACCATCTCCGCAACCGATCCAGCCGGTACCCGGCGGTGCACAAAACAATTCCGCCGATGCCACGGCGGGTGCCCGCACAGTAACAGGTTCGTCATCGCAAAAAGAATAGGCCGCACCATACACTTCGTTCATCCGCGCATCGAGACAGGCAAACACCCGCTCCGCGCCGGTATCGTTGGCGGCGAGCGCCAGTGCCTCCAACGATGACACGCCAAGCACCGGCAGATCGAGGCCGAACGCCAGGCCCTGCGCTATACCACAGGCCAGTCGCAAGCCGGTAAAGCCGCCCGGTCCGGCACCAAACGCAATACCATCGAGAGAGGTGAACGCCATGCCCGCCTCGGCCAACAACTCGCCGACCCACGGCAACAGCCTTTCAGAGCCGCCATTGGTGATTTTTTCGGCGCGCTCCAGCACCTCGCCATCGCGATACAAGGCGACGGACAGGTGGTGTGTAGCGGTTTCCAGGGCAAGCAGATTCATGCGGTGATTTTACCCGACACGATGGTCGCCAAACCTCGCAGCCGGAATGTATTCATCTGCCGGGCATTCGGCGGAACACGTTATCATGCCGAGCGAATCCGGCATTCGTCCGGGCATTCGCAAGAATATTCCGAGAATCCTCTTCAAAATCCAACCCAACCTCTGCCAGACTGACATGTCATGACACGCAAAGCCCTTATCGTCGGCGCCAGTGGTCTGGTCGGCGGCCATCTGCTCGACGCACTGCTCGGCTGCGCAGATTATGGCGCTGTCACCGCGCTGCTGCGACATCCGCTGGAGATTCAACAGCCGAAGCTGACACAACGCATCGTCGACTTCGAGCATCTCGACGCCAACGACTTTCCGCCGGTCGACGATGTATTCTGCTGCCTCGGCACCACCATCAAACAGGCCGGTTCGCGTGAAGCGTTTTATCGCGTCGATCACCACTATATCCACGAAGTCGCACGCCTCGCCCGGCAGGCCGGCGCACAACAATTCCTGCTGGTCAGCTCGATGGGTGCCAATGCCGCTTCAAAGTTTTTCTACATGCGCGTCAAAGGCGAGACCGAAGCGGCAATCAGGCTATTGGCCTATCCATCGGCAAGCATGTTCCGCCCCGCCTATCTGGCCGGCCAGCGCAAGCAGCAACGTCCGCTTGAGGATTTATCAGGAAAACTCATGCAGGCCATCGGCTTCCTGATGCCCCAAAAATACCGCCCGGTGGCTGCCCGCGCGGTTGCCGAGGCGATGCTGACGCAGGCGCTGCACAACCCTGCCGGCTTTCACATCATCGAGTCCGACCTGAACCTGAATCTTGGCTCCTGGATAAATGAGAGGACTCCATAGGAAACGTCGTTAGGCAAACTTGAGAAGAGACATTATCGATAATGAAACCTACCGGAAATTCCTCAAAAGAAAACGAATGGCGTATTGAGCCTATCCCCTTTCGTGAACCCAATGCCATGATGGAAACAAATTGGGGAGCGCTTCTCGGAGCAATATTATTCATCGTTGGAATCTTTGCCAGCTTCAAAGTAAAGCCACTGTTTTCAATCTCTATTCTGGGATTGATCCTGATGCCGCTCAGTCTTCTCTTTCGAGGTCGAACTGTCAGAAGAAACTGGGAAAAAGTGTCGGCCAAATGCACAGACAAGGAATGGAAAAAAGTCCTCGGAGCGGTTGGCCAAAGAGGTGGCGTAAGAATGGTCTGGACTTTTCAACTTCTTTGCAAGTTCGAACTTGATGGAAAACAGTACACAGTGACTCCAGGATATTGGTCAACTTTTATCTCGGAGACCCGCCTTCAGAAATTTCTGGATAAGGTGATCTCACCTGATGGAACCTGTCATCTCTGGGTAAACCCTCAAAACCCACTTCAAGCGGAACTCGTCGCCAATGACATCCGGGATTTCCTCCTGCATTAGCGACCTGTTCCCCTTGTAGCCGATCAACAATGTGACGAGTGACCGCTATCGGGAGAATAATCTACTGGCCGAACACAGACGAGTACCACCGACATATCCGACATCACAAACCAAGGCTGCAATGCGGAAAACATAATCAACTATGGATGACCGATAGCCGATCCTGGTCCATGCCCTTGAAAACCAGCGGCAGTGTAAAGATGAAGGTCGCACCCGGGCGCCCTTCCTGCGGTGCGCTCTCTACCCACAGTCGACCGCCGAAATATTCGATGATCTGGCGGCTGATCGACAGACCGAGACCGGTGCCCTTGGGCTTGTCGGTCATCGTATTGTCGGCACGGCCACCCTGACGGAATCTTTCAAAAATGCCGGACTGATCCTCGGGCCGGATACCCGGACCATTGTCGGTGATCTCGACGCGCAGGTTTTCATTCTCCTCAAGCAGCCGAACGACGACCTGTCCTTCTCCGGTATTGCAAAATTTCACTGTATTGGAAAGCAGGTTGATGACGACCTGCATCAGCCTGTCTCGATCTGCCTGTAACGGCGGCACTTTGTCGGGCATGTCCAGCGTCAGCCGAATCGCGCGTTCGTTGAAGAGCTGGCTGGTGGCATCGGCAGAGTGCCGAATCACCTCGCACAGGTCGACCGCTTCGCTATGCCATTCGGCCAGTCCGGACTCGATCTTGGACATTTCCAGCATCTGATTGATCAGACGGGTAAGGCGCTCGGTCTCGCTGACGATGATGCCAAGAAAGCGTTTGCGTTCCGCAAGATTTGTTTTCGGATCGTCGCGCAGCATTTCGGAAAAAGCGCGGATCGATGTCAGCGGTGTGCGCAACTCATGCGTAACAGTGGAGATGAAATCGTCCTTGAGCCGGTCAAGCTCCTTGAGCCGCTCATTGGCTGCGCGCAACTCGCCGGTCGCTACCGACAATTCACGCGATTGCTGTTCAAGCTGGCGGCTGTAGGCGCGCGCCTGCGAAGCCTCGTCGAGAATATCCACCATCTCGTCGAGGCCGAGTGACTCCTCCCGCACTGTAGAAGCCACCATGACGCGCGCCGAAGCGCTGCCGATGGTGCCGGCAAGCAGATTCTCGGCATGCAGTACCAGTCCGGCGTCGGCGACTAGCGCGTCCCCGGAAGAAACATCGTGCTGCCGGGCGTATTCGTCGAAGGCCTCGCGTGCGCGCTGCGTGCCAA
This sequence comes from Rhodocyclaceae bacterium, assembly GCA_035426125.1. Taxonomy (GTDB): domain Bacteria; phylum Pseudomonadota; class Gammaproteobacteria; order Burkholderiales; family Rhodocyclaceae; genus Sterolibacterium. Next base: position 348 of record DAOLZE010000244.1, on the reverse strand, counting down.
GAAAGCGGGCAAGCAGCAGACCGAGATCGTGCGCATCGGCGCTACCGCGCCAGACGCCGGCATCGATCGAACCATGGCGAGTGCGAAACACATCGACAAAGAGCGCCGCCTGCCAGGCCTCACGTGCCGTCGGCTGACGCAGCAGCGAGATGCCGAGAAAACAGCCGATGTTGGCGAGCATGCTCCAGAAAAGTCCATGGGATATTTCGTCCAGCCCAACCAGACCGAACAGTTGCTGCGGCTTGAGCCAGGCAAAACCAAACAGACCATCGTTGATGAAATCGACCGGCAGCCAGCCTGATCTGGCGAAGGAAGGCAGCAACAGGGTGTAGCACCACACCAGGAAAC
>DAOLZE010000243.1:0-4025 GCA_035426125.1 Rhodocyclaceae bacterium | reverse complement strand
CCGCAGCGCATGGCGATGGTATCTACGATCTGGTCGAGGAAGCCCTCACGCCATTTCCCGTGGATAGCGAAGCGCAGGAAAACAGTGCCGGTCCACGCGTGGCGATCGCCGGACGGCCCAACGTCGGCAAGAGCACATTAATCAATACGCTACTCGGTGAAGAGCGGGTAATCGCCTTCGATATGCCAGGGACTACGCGGGATGCCATCGAGGTGCCGTTTTCGCGCAATGGCCGTGATTACACGCTGATCGACACGGCGGGTCTGCGCCGGCGCGGCAAGGTATTCGAAACAGTCGAAAAATTTTCGGTCATCAAGACGTTACAGGCGATTGAACAGTGCAACGTGGTGGTGCTGATGCTTGACGCCAGCCAGGATGTTTCCGATCAGGATGCGCACATCGCCGGTTTTGCCATCGAGGCCGGCCGCGCTCTGGTCATCGCAGTGAATAAATGGGATGTGGTCGATGATTATCGTCGCGAGCAGATCAAGCAGGATATCGAACGCAAACTAAATTTTCTCGGCTTTGCCAAAATTCACTATATCTCGGCATTGCAGGGCGCAGGTATCGGTAGTGTGCTGACTTCGGTCGACAAGGCCTGGGCCGCCGCGACGGCTACTTTGCCGACGCCGAAACTGACGCGTGCGCTGATCGCTGCGGTTGCCAAGCAGGCCCCGCCGCGCCATGGCCTGTTTCGTCCAAAACTGCGCTATGCCCACCAGGGCGGCAAGAATCCACCGCTGATCGTGATTCATGGGACCGCACTCGAGCATGTTCCCGATTCCTACAAGCGCTATCTGGAGCGCACCTTCATGGCTGGATTCAAGCTGCAAGGCACACCGCTGCGTGTTGAATTCAAGACCGTGGAGAATCCTTTCCGCGACAGAAAACCGGGATAACGATTCATTCATCATTACAACAACGCTGGCAAGGCGGGAAAAAATGTTTTACAGTGGCCAGCCATATCAAGAATCGAGGGCCGCACCATGAGCAATAAAGGGCAAATGCTACAAGACCCGTTTTTGAATACCCTGCGCAAGGAGCATGTTGCTGTATCGATCTATCTGGTCAATGGCATCAAGCTGCAAGGACAGATCGAATCCTTCGACCAGTATGTTGTGTTGCTCAAGAATACCGTCACACAAATGGTCTACAAGCATGCCATCTCGACCATCGTGCCGGCGCGCGCCATCACCATCAGCCAGGAAAGCGACAGCGATCAATGATCGTAGCACCCGTTGTGACGCGCGCCTGCGCTTCTGTCGGTAAATATTTTCCGTATGATTGAGCGATCCACCGGTGACGGGAACGTCAGCAATGCGATTCTCGTGCAACTGGATTTTGGTGCCGGCGGCTATGACGATAGCCTGGCCGAATTCAAACTGCTGGCCGACAGCGCCGGCGTAATTTCACTGGCAATGATCCATGGCAAGCGCCATTCCCCGGATGCCGCCACCTACGCGGGCAAGGGCAAGGTCGAGGAAATCGCCAGCGCCGTCCGCATGCATGATGCCGGTATTGTCATCTTCAATCACGAACTCTCCGCCGGCCAGCAGCGCAACCTTGAAAAAATACTTGAGTGCCGCGTCGTCGATCGCAGTGCGCTGATTCTTGACATCTTTGCGCAACGAGCCAAAAGTCACGAAGGCAAGCTGCAGGTCGAACTTGCCCAGTTGCAGCACCTTGCCACGCGTCTGGTACGTGGCTGGACACACCTGGAAAGGCAAAAGGGCGGCATCGGCCTGCGCGGCCCCGGTGAAACCCAGCTCGAAACCGATCGCCGCCTGCTCGGTAAACGTGTCGCATTGCTCAAGCAGCGCCTGAAGCTGCTTGAACGCCAGCGCACCGTGCGCCGCCGCGCGCGGATACGCCGCGATCTGCTGACGGTATCGCTGGTGGGCTACACCAATGCCGGCAAGACGACCCTGTTCAACGTCTTGACCAAGGCCGGCGGCTACGCGGCCGACCAGTTGTTCGCGACGCTCGACACCACATCGCGCAGGTTGTTTTTGCCGGATGCCGGACAAATTGTCATTTCGGATACTGTCGGCTTCATCCGCGATCTGCCGCACGCCCTGATTGCCGCATTTCATGCGACGCTGGAGGAAACGGCTGGCTCCAACCTCTTGTTGCACGTGGTCGACTCGTCGAGTCCCGATCGCGATCGGCAGATTGATGCCGTGAATCAGGTTCTTGCCGAAATCGGTGCAGCCGATGTGCCGCAGATCGTTGTCTGGAACAAGATCGATGCCACCAGCGCCGATCCCGCAGTGGAGCGCGACGAATATGCTAAAATTGCACGTGTTCGTTTAAGTGCGCGTACCGGCGTCGGCCTTGATCTTCTGCGTGCGGCACTAGCCGAAGCAGCAAATGGCCACGCAGCGCGGAGCCGGCAGGAAACGCAGCCAGAATCGTTCGAAGCCTCAGCCTGATCGAAGCAAAAAACTTCAAGATCTTTTATCGCAGCAATGACCCAGGATATTGACCAGTGATCGCCGGCTTACTCACGTTAATGGATAACCACGGTTGGGGCAACAAGCCCAATCCGGGTGGTAACAAGGGCGACGGACCTCCCGACCTCGAAGAGTTGTGGCGTGATATCAACAAGCGTCTGACATCGCTGTTCGGCAAGAAGCGCGGTGGGCCGGGCGGTGGTTTCGGCGGCGGCGATCCGAAGCCGCCCTTGAGCATGCGCCAGTTTGGTGGCGGCATCGGTCTGCTGGCAATTCTTGTACTGGTGGTCTGGCTGGCGAGCGGATTTTATATTGTTGATGAAGGGCAGCGCGGCATCGTTCTGCGCTTTGGCAAGTTTTCACAGATGACCACCTCGGGTGCGAACATTCACTGGCCCTGGCCGATCGAGTCCCATGAAATCGTCAACCTTTCCGGCGTACGCACGGTGGAGGTCGGCTATCGCGGCTCGGAAAAAAACAAGGTACCCAAAGAGGCTCTGATGCTTACCGATGACGAGAACATCGTCATGGTGCAGTTTGCCGTGCAATATCTGCTCAAGGATCCGCAGAACTTCCTCTTCAAGAACCGCCATCCCGACGATGCAGTGATGGGCGCTGCCGAAACATCGATTCGCGAAATCGTCGGCAAGAACAAGATGGACTTTGTCCTCTACGAAGGACGTGAACAGATCGCTGCGCTTACTGCAAAGTTGATACAGGAAATTCTCGACCGCTATGAAACCGGCGTGCTGATCCGCTCGGTGACCATGCAGAGCACACAGCCGCCGGAACAGGTGCAGGCCGCCTTCGACGATGCCGTCAAGGCCGGGCAGGATCGCGAGCGGCAGAAGAACGAAGGTCAGGCGTACGCCAATGACGTCATTCCGAAGGCGAAGGGAACTGCCTCGCGCCTCATGCAGGAAGCCGAAGGTTACAAGCAGCGCGTGATCGCCAACGCAGAGGGTGAGGCCAGCCGCTTCAAGCAGGTACTCGTCGAATACAACAAGGCACCGGAAGTCATGCGCAGCCGAATGTACCTCGACACCGTGCAGCAGATCATGTCGAGTACCAGCAAGGTCATGGTCGATGCGAAAAGTGGCAGCAACCTGCTTTACCTGCCGCTCGACAAGCTCATGCAGACCACCGGAGCACTACCCTCCGTTGCCGCGGTTGCCGAGCCGGTCACGCAAGCGCACGTGCCGCAGATCATTCCCAACGAAGTGCCTCCGCAACTGGAAAAGCCCGACGCCAACTTCACGCGTTCCCGCGAAGCCTTGCGTTCACGCGAACGGGGAGAACGTTGATGCATCGCCTTCCATTTATTGTTGCGACGCTCCTGATCGCTTTCGCGATGCTGACGCTGAGTGTATTCACTGTTGATCAGCGCCAGCATGCGATCATCTTCCAGCTTGGCGAAGTCAAGGATGTCATCAGCGATCCCGGCCTTTATTTCAAGTGGCCGATGATTCAGAACGTGCGCTTTTTCGACAAGCGTATCCTGACCATGGATACCGCTGAACCGGAGCGTTTTCTGACCGCCGAGAAAAAACCGGTGCTCGTCGATTCCTATGT
>DAOLZE010000242.1:0-4026 GCA_035426125.1 Rhodocyclaceae bacterium | reverse complement strand
TGGACGTGACCGTGATGGGCAGCGGCACCTGGCGGGTGTGCAAGGGCTTCGACCGGTTGACTGGCAATCTTCCGCACGAAACTGTGAATGGTCTCCGGCCGGAGCTTTCTCGTTTCGGCGCATTGAGCGGCCCGAGTTTTGCAATGGAGGTGGCGCTAGGGCTGCCTTGCGCGTTGACTCTGGCCGCAAACGATTTCGCCTTCGCGCAGGCGCTGGCCGCCCAGATCAACGGGCCCGCGCTGCGAATTTACTCCAGCGATGACTTGGTGGGAGTCGAGCTTGGCGGTGCGCTGAAGAACGTCATGGCTATTGCCGCCGGAATCTGCGATGGGCTGCAGTTGGGAATGAATGCCCGCGCGGCGTTGATCACCAGGGGGCTCGCTGAAATGGTCCGCCTTGGTGTGGCGATGGGTGGCAAACAGGAGACATTCATGGGCCTTACAGGTCTTGGCGACCTGGTTCTTACGGCAACAGGCGAACTTTCCCGCAACCGCCGCGTTGGTGTGATGCTCGCCCAAGGCGCGAAACTTGAATCGATCCTTGTACAGTTGGGACATGTCGCGGAAGGCGTGAACTCGGCGCAGACCGCATTGAAAAGAGCGCATTTGCTCAAGGTGGACATGCCGATTACCGAAGCGGTAAACGCCGTCTTGTTCGAGGGCGCCGAGCCGCGTTCGACGGTGCAGCGATTGCTTTCTCGAGAGGCGAGAACGGAAAGCGGTTAATCGCCGCGATTCGCCTTTCTTGTGCAAATCCGAAATTGATTGTCCGGCAAGCAGGATGCCGTGCAAATACCGCACTTAACCGAGATGGAGCCGAATTGTCATGCCCAAGAAAACAGCCACTAAAGTCGCTTCCAAGGTAAAACCGAAAGAATCAAAGCCCCCCGCCGCGCGGCGTGCTGCCGCAGCTGCAGCGGCGGCCCTGACCAGCCCTCGCATTACCGCCGCACAAAAGGCGGAAGTCCTGATCGAGGCGTTGCCATACATTCAGCGCTTCTGGGACAAGAACATTGTCATCAAGTATGGCGGCAATGCGATGACCGATTTCGCATTGCAGGAAGACTTTGCCGAAGATGTGACGCTGCTCAAGCTGATCGGCATGAACCCCGTTGTGGTCCACGGTGGAGGCCCGCAAATCAACAAGACCCTCGAAAAAATTGGCAAGCAGGGCCAGTTCATTCAGGGAATGCGGGTAACCGATGATGAAACCCTCGATGTGGTTGAAATGGTGCTTGGGGGTCTGGTCAACCAGGAAATCGTCACGTTAATCAACAAGGCGGGCGGCAAGGCGGTAGGGCTTACCGGCAAGGACGGCAATTTCATCCACGCCCGCAAAATGACGATCACATCCAAGGACGACAAGCGCAAGAAGATCGACATCGGCCTGGTTGGTGAGGTGGTAAAAATCGATACCAGCATCATCGACCTGCTTGATAGCGAAGACTTCATTCCCGTGATCGCGCCGCTCGGCGTCGATGAAAAAGGCACTGCTTACAATATCAATGCTGACGTGGTGGCAGGAAAGATCGCGATTGCGTTGCAAGCAGAAAAGCTCATCATACTTACCAACACCAAGGGTGTTCTGGACAAGAACGGAGATGTCATTACCGGTCTCACCCCTGCGCGTATCAGCCAGCTGATTGCCGATGGCACGATTTCAGGCGGCATGCTGCCAAAAATTGATTTCGCACTCGATGCCGTCCGCAATGGAGTCAAGACGGCACATATCATTGATGGTCGCGTGCCGCATGCGTTGCTGCTTGAGGTATTGACCAGCGAAGGGGTCGGCACCCTGATCCGTGGCGCGAGCGCCAATCGCGGCCGTGTGTGAAATCACGGCAGAAGCAACCGCAAAAGCGAGTATCAGCCCGCGCATGTTGGGGCGCTCTGCCCGGCGGAGTCTTCCCGGCCCGACCAATCACCACGAGGCCGGCCTCGACATGACCGGCTGAGCGTGCACATGCTCAGGATGCGTCGGCTGAACAACAGTGCGCTGGATCGTCTTGCTGTTGAGACCGTAATCCTGGCAGCCAGCGACTATAGCTTGCTGGTAGTGGGCCGCATGCCGTCGGCAGCGGAGGACGTTGATGATTTTTTTCTCGGGCTGCCGCCCGGGCGCAGCCTGGAGGACAAGCATCCGCTCGGTTTCTTCGTCGGCGAGCGCCTGGTCGGCGTTGCAGATGTTGTCCGCGGATGGAATTCACCGAACAAAGCCATCATCGGCCTGCTGTTGTTCGTACCGGAATCCCGGTCCGCCGGCAACGGGCGCGACGCCTGCAGCATGATTGAGCAGTACGTCAGGGAATGGCATTGCGTGGACACCGTTCGTATCGCGGTAGTCGATTGCAATACTCGGGCACTTTCCTTCTGGCACCGGAATGGCTTTGTCGAAACCGGTGAGCGCCGCTCCAAGGAGTTTCCCTATACGGGTGATAGAGTGGTGCTCGAGAAGCTGCTAAAGCCGGTGGGCGAATGAGGAAATCATGGTCTATAAGTTAGGCGACAAAACCCCGCAACTCGATGGCAACAACTACATCGCGCCCAACGCGACCATTATTGGCGACGTGATGCTTGGCCGCGGCGCCAATGTCTGGTGGAACGTTGTCATTCGCGGCGACAACGACCGTATAACATTGGGTGAAAACGTGAACATTCAGGATGGCGCGGTCTTGCATACGGACGATGGTGTGCCGCTTACGCTGGAACGAGACGTCAGCGTTGGCCATATGGCGATGCTTCACGGCTGTACAGTAAAGCAGGGCTCGCTGATCGGCATCAAGGCGGTCGTGCTTAACCGCGCGATCGTCGGTCGTGACTGCCTGGTCGGCGCTAATTCGCTGATTCCGGAAGGCAAGGTCATCCCCGACCGGTCGCTGGTGGTTGGCTCACCCGGTCGCGTGGTGCGTCAGTTGACTGACGACGAAGTGGCGATGGTTCGTGGCATCGCGCAGCATTACCTGGATAACGCGGCGCGATACCTGGAGGAGTTGCGGCCAGTCCCCTGCTGACTTCCTGCGACCGAACAATTCGCCATGAGTTCGCAAGCCAGCGAGTCCGCTGAATTCCGGCAACCTGCATCCCAGCACGCTGCCGGTCGAGTAGGTCGGAGCGCGCTGTTCGTATACGCTGCGGCAATCGTCTATGCGAGCCTGAATCCGTTTTTTGGCTGGCGCGCTGCCGAGTCCCTTTCCCTGTTCAGCTGGCCGCGCTATTTCAGCCTGTTTGATGTAGTCATAAACGTACTCGCCTACGTGCCAATTGGCGGCCTGCTGGTAAACGTCCAGCTTCGCGGCCGCAAGCCCACGGAACAGGAATGGCCTTTAGTGCCGTTCGCCTTGGCCGTCTTTGGCGGCCTTCTGTTGTCATTGACGCTTGAGTCGTTGCAGACACTGCTGCCGTTGCGCGTCGCCTCACCGGTCGACTTGCTTGCCAACACTGGCGGAGCCCTTCTTGGCGCCAGCCTGTTGCTAATGCCGTGGGGTCGCGGCAAGTTGGCCAGCCTGTTCCGCTGGCGCTATCGGCATTTCGCTGCCGGCGAGGCAACGTCCTGGGGGCTGCTGCTGCTGGGGGCGTGGTTTGTCGCGCAGTTGAACCCGGTCATTCCTATTTTTGAAGCTGGCCACATTGCCAGCCCCTTCGATACCGTAACCGCGCAGTCGCCATACGAGCCATTGATTTTGCTGCCGCAAGCGGTCGGCATAACGCTAAACGTTTGCGGCTTCGCATTGTTTGTCTCGCTGTTGATTCGGCCTGGAAAGCGCGCCACTGCCAGCGTCATGGCGGTGCTGGTGCTCGGCTTCATGTTAAAAATCTCAGCCGCGTCACTGATGATGAAGGCGCCACAGCTGGCCGATTGGATGGGGCCGGCAACGGTAATTGGCCTGACTTCGGGTTTGATACTGTTTGCCTACTTTTCACGAATCAATTTTCGCTGGCGGGCTTTTTGCGCCACCCTGTTTATTTTTGCCGGCGGACTGATGGCAAAATTGACGAGGATCTATGGCGCCTTCGACGCGTCGCTGCG
>DAOLZE010000241.1:0-4049 GCA_035426125.1 Rhodocyclaceae bacterium | reverse complement strand
TTCAACATGGAAGGCCAGCTTGACCGGATGATCGATGAATTCGGAGCGTTCATGAAGGCATGATCGCCTCACATACAAAAATCCTGCACTCTCAGCTCCACTGGCTCAGTAACAGCTAAGTCTGTCGCCGTAGCCTCTCCCATCTGGCGCGCTACCTGTTCGGTAACCTGCCCATTGTCAAGAACACCATGTCGCTGGTGATCCTCACCATCATCATCGTTTCGATACTGCCGGCCGTCATCATCTATCTCAGGTGCCGCACCGCGTAGCCCCTGCCGCTGTAGGGTAATGCGGGTGTTTTAAACCTTAAACACCCGAAACCCATTGACATTAATCACGACAACGGGATAAATTGAGCCTGTGCAGGATAGTAATTTTCCGGAGCCTCGCAAACCCCCATTACGCGGCCCCACCCTGCTAGACACAGCAGAGCGATAACTACGATAATAAGATAGGGACTGGTTTCAGGCTATGCATGAATCATTCAGCACTCCCCCACAGGCAAGCTGGCTCATGCCGGTACGCGTTGCGCTACTCTACGCAGTATTTGCCGCCCTGTGGATCGTCACATCCGGCTACCTGCTGAACCTGACCACTGCCGACACGACGCTGCTCGCACGCTTCGAACTGGCCAAAGGCCTTGCCTTCGTCGCGGTCACCAGTATCCTGCTCTATCTGCTAGTCAAGTCTCAGGCCAACCGCTCCGGCAGCATGGAGGAAGCTACCGCGCTGCGCCCGGGCAAGCGCAGTTTGGCTGTTATTTTTATCGCGCTCGCCCTGGCCGTACCCCTCATCGGCGTTGGCATCATCTGGTTACACAGACCACCTGTAGAGCGAGAGACCTTTGATAACCTGAGTATCATTGCCGACCTCAAAGCCAAGCAGATCGAAAGCTGGCTTAGCGAACGCATCGGCGATGGTACGGCACTGTCCAATAACAGCGGTTTTGTCCATCGGGTTGCGGAACTAAAACACAGCGGCAGCGCGATACAGGCTGAAGCCATCCGCAGTCGCCTGGAACTCATCATCAAAAATACTGGCTATGAGGCGGCGGTTCTACTGGATACGGCTGGCCAACCGCTGATGAGCCTGGGCGAGCCGCATCAGGTCAACGACGCAACATTACAGCTGCTGCATGAGGCCTTGACGACCGGCAAGGTACAGCACAGCCAGTGGCGTATCGACGCGGGTGGCGAGCAGCACATGGATTTCATTGCCCCCTTGTCGCTTGAAGTCGATGGACAGCGACAGCAGCTCGGCGCCGTGCTGCTGCATATCGACCCGTTGCGTTTTCTCCAACCCTACATTTACACTTGGCCGGGAGGAAGTAAGAGCGCTGAAACCCTGTTGGTACGCCAGGAGGGTGACCAGCTGGTTTTCCTGAACGAACTGCAGCACCGACCAGGGAAACATTTGTCCCTGCCGTTTTCACCGGCTACGGCAGCACTTCCGGCGGCGATTGCAATACATCTGGGCCACCCAGGTAATGTGAGCGGCGTGGATTACCGTGGCATGCCGGTGCTGGCCGCCTATCGCCCTGTGAAAGACACCGACTGGTATCTTATTGCCAAGATCGATCGCAACGAAGCGTTTGCCTCCGTGCATAACCTGGCAATCTGGGTCAGCCTGATAGCTTCCATTGCCGCGGCGGCCATTGGCGCCGCGGTACTACTGCTCTGGAACCAGCAACAGCACGCGTACCGGCTGAAGCTTCAGCTAAGCACTTCGGCGCTTGTGCGACAAAACGAGGCACGCTACCGCGCAGCAACCGAGTCGGCGGGAGACGCTATTGTCAGCGCCAATGCTGCTGGCAACATCATCAGCTGGAACCCCGCGGCGGCGCACCTGTTCGGATATACGGAAGCAGAGGCACTCGGCCAGCCGCTGACTCTGCTGATTCCAACGGCACTGCAGCAGCGCCATATCGAGGGCATGGCGCGCATGCGTGCAGGAGGCCCGCCGCGCATCATAGGCAAAGCAGTCGAACTGATCGGCCGACACAAGGAAGGTAACGAATTCCCCATCGAAGTTTCACTCGCCCACTGGCAAACGGATGAGGGTTATTTTTATACCGGCATCCTGCGTAATATTACCGAGCGCAAGCGAGCCGATATTCTGCTGCGGCGGCAGAAGGATCTCTACGACATGCTGTCGCAAACCAACCAGACGATCGTACGCGGAATCAGCCAGGAAGAACTGTTCGACAAGATTTGCCGTATCGCCATCGAGAATGGCGGCTTCCAGTTCGCCTGGATCGGTCTGTACGATGCCGCCGACAACCGGGTCAAGCCGGTGGCCTGCTTCGGTAGAGAAAGCGAATATATTAAGAAAGTGTATGCCCCCGCTGCCACGGATAAAACAGACGGATGCAAGCTGGTCATCGATGCCATGCACACCGGTGCTTGCGTTGTCAGCAATAACTTTATGGAGGATTCCACTCCCGCAACCGGGCAAGGCGCTGCGGCATATGCGGGCGTGCGTGCTGCAGGTATTTTCCCCATCCGCCGCAGCGGCACGGTGGTCGGCGTTCTTAGCCTGTATGCTACAGAGCCTGGATTCTTCAGCGCGGATGTTCTCAGCACCCTTGACGAGATGGCTACCGACATTTCCTTCGCCCTCGACAATCTCGACCGTTCGGCAGCGCTGGCTATCGCCGCCCAAGTGGTGGAAGCGAGTCCGGTGGTGCTATATCGACTGGTACCAGAAACAAATGGCAAGATAGAGTACGTTTCGGAGAACGTCCGCTGCTGGGGCTACACAGCCGGGGATACGCTGTTGGGCGAGCTTAATTACGCACGCATCGTGCACGCCGACGACTTGGTTTGGGTGAAAGAGGAACACGAGCGACATGAACGCGAAGGGCAAGATGATTTCACGCTAACCTTCCGCATTGTCACCGCCACCGGAGAAACGCTGTGGGTTGAAGAACATACGCACATTGTGCGCAGTGCCGGCGGGCAAGTGCTGTACTACGAAGGACTGTTGTCCGACATCACCGAGAGGAAGCGCGCCAGTGCCGTTCTAGAACAGCGCAATACCCTCGTCGAAACGATCCTGGAGCATGCTCCTATCGGCTTCGCCGTGAATACCATTGACGACGGTAATATTCTCTTCATTGGCAGTAAATTCGAGGCCATCTACGGCTTGCCGCACGACAGTCTGAATCAGGTGCAGGATTTCTTTGATGCGGTATACGCTGACCCGGAGTTTCGCGAACGCTCCCGTACCCGCGTCATGGCGGATATCGAGTCAGGTGACCCGGCACGTATGCACTGGGAAGATATCGAGTTCAATACACGCGATGGCAAAAAACGAGTTATCAACGCCATGAATATCCCCCTACCGGCACAGAATCTGATGATTTCGGCTGTGCAGGATGTGACGGCACAGTTCGAGGCAAAAAAGGCGTTGCGGGCGGCTGAGGGCCAGTTTCGCGGTCTGGTTGAACAGGCCATTGCCGGCATCTACATCATTCAGGATGAACGTCTGGTTTACGTCAATCAGCGCTGTGCCGAAATTTTCGGGTACGCAAAGGCCGATATGCTTATGGAACTTGACCCTCTGCTGCTGATAGTCGAGTCCGACCGTGCGAAGACGGTGGAGTACATGCAGCAGTTATACGACGGCGTAGTGCAGAACATGGCTTTCGAATTCACTGCCTTGCGTCAGGATGGCACGATGGTGGACATCGGATTGCACGGCGCCCACGCCACACATCATGGCCGGCACGCCGTCATCGGTTTATTGCAGGACATTTCGGAAAAGAAGCGTGCCGAAGAGCAGATCGCGCATTACGTGAAGCAACTGGAAGGCGCCTTCATGCGCACCGTGGAGGTGGCGACCACGTTAAGCGAGATGCGCGATCCCTATACTGCCGGTCACGAGAAACGCGTGGCACAGATTGCTGTGGCTATCGGCGCCGAGATGGGCTACGACACGCAGCGGCAGGAGGGATTGCGCGTCGCTGGCTACCTACACGATGTCGGCAAAATTACCATTCCTGCAGAGATTCTCTCCAAACCCGGCCGCCTGAGCCCAATCGAATTCGA
>DAOLZE010000240.1:0-4060 GCA_035426125.1 Rhodocyclaceae bacterium | reverse complement strand
AGCACATCTAAAAAAACTCGGCAGCCCCCGCTTTCGCATTGCGTGCCGCGCCGCCGATTGGTTTGGTTCGACGGACAGCCAGGCCATTAGTGATGTTTCTCAAGACGGCCAACTAGGCGTCTACGTGCTCGACCCCCTGACCAAAAGCGATGTTGAAGCGATTCTGCGCGAGAACCACGGGGTAGCCGACCCGGATGCGTTTGTGGAGAACGCGCGCCTGCGCGGGGTCGAAGGCCTGTTGGACAACCCCCAGACTTTGGGCCTTCTCGCCGAGGCAATTCGTGACGGTCAGTGGCCGACGACTCGACTGGAGACATTCCAACTCGCCTGTCGCAAGCTCGCGGACGAAGACTCGAAATTGCATCGTGCACGTGCTAGCGTAAGGGCGACACCCGTCGAAAAAACCTTGGCGGCAGCAGGGCAGCTCTTCGCCGTAATGCTGCTTTCCGACAAATCGGGAGTCGCGCTGGATCGGGAAAGTGCCAACGAGCACTTTCCGATCATCAATGATTTTGCTCCTGGCGATCTTTCCGTCGCCCTAGTGGCGACGAGCCGAAAACTGTTCCGTCCGGCCCCCGATGTACCTGAGCGCCTTGTTCCCGGCCATCGGAGCATCGCCGAATTTCTTGCCGCCCAGTGGCTGGCGGAACGCATCGACCGCCAAGGCTTGCCCTTGGGGCGCGTCTTGAATCTATTTCTGGGATTGGATAAACGGACAGTATCCGGTCTGCGGGGCCTGTATGGATGGTTGGCCTTGCATTGCCAAGCAGCACGACAGCGTTTGATCGACGCCGATCCGCTTACCGTCATCCTCTATGGCGATGTGAAGCCAATGTCTGTAATCGATAAGCGCAGCTTGCTTATCGGTTTGCAGCGGGAGGCAGAAGCGCAGATCTACTATCGTTGGGAGATTCCGTCGGTCAGACAACTCGGTGCATTGGCGGACGAGGAATTGGCGAATGACTTCGCCGCCATCCTGGAAAGACAGGAACGGGACGATCCCAACCAGTCGATCATAGCCTGTGTATTGGACGTTCTAGGCGAAGCCGAACCGATTACTGGATTGGGGCCGGCGCTCAAGGCGATTGTCCTTGACCCTACCTGGTGGCCCGGAATTCGACGGCAAGCACTTAAGACCTGGTTGAAATACTCACCGTCGGCCGAGGAGTCGATTGCCCTACTGGATACGCTTTACTTCGGGCAAGGAGCCAACACCAGCGACGAACTGACCGGCGTTCTGGTGGCCGCCCTGTATCCGGGGAAAATCCCAGTGGAAAAGCTACTCGGTTACGCGCACTCCCCGAAGGAGCGCAAGGTCATCGGCGGCCCTTACTCGATGTTCTGGGGATACACCCTCCCGACGTCTGCCCCGGAAGCCGACTTGCCGATTCTGCTCGATCAACTTGCCGGACGAGCCGACTTGGGACTGACCGATGAAATGGCATTCAGCTTCGATTGGCATCGAATGTTCGGGGCTCTCCTTAGTCGGGCGCTCCAGATCCATGGTGATCAGATTGGTGATGAAAGGCTTTATGCTTGGCTGGGTATCGGTGCCGACCGGGATGGAGAAAGCCAGCGGGAGAGTGAACACCGGCAGTCGATCGCTGCCTGGCTTGCCGCTCGTCCCCAGCGCTACAAGGCGATCCTCGGACTCTGCTATCGGCACTGCGAATCAGCGGAGCACGTCAGGCTCTGTTTGTTCAATCAAGAGCACCGGCTCCACGGTGCACCACCACCTGATGACATCGGCTTGTGGCATCTTGAACAGGCATCTCTGACAATCCATTATGGATTGGCTGAGCAACATCTATATGAAGCCGTTCGCGCCTTGATGTTCGGTATCGGTTGCGTTGACTTATCGCTGGAGAAGATCGAGGCCTGGGGCGAGGCCAATCCCGGACGCAGGCATTGGCTGAATTCGATGCTGGCGTGGGAGATTCCCGAATGGCGTCAGGAAGAGGCAGTCAGAGCGAGAACTCGCAAACTTGAAAGCGCGGGGCAAAAACGCAGCAAGGCCATCGCCATATCCAGGCACCTGGAAACAATTCAAGACGGCACCGCACCGCCGGGCGTCATGCACGAGTTAGCAGGGGTGTGGCTGGATCATTACTTCAACACGCATGGCAGCACAGTGCAGGAGAGATTCGACAGCTATTGCGATAACGGCAGCGAGGTACTGGAGGCCGCCGAGGCGGGATTCTTCCATTGCCCCGAGCGCAACGATCTCCCTACCGTGGCGGAAATCGTCGACTTCAGCACTAAGCGGACTGAACATTACATCCGCAAGCCCTGCCTGGTTGGCATGGAGCTGCGCTGGCGTGCCGGGGAGTCTTTCGTCGATTGCCTGAGCGAAGAGCAACTGCGTCTTATGCTGGCTTTCCGCCTGACCTATGGCGCCGACAATGAGCCGGCATGGTTCTCATATCTCGTGCACACCCGCCCCGCCCTGGTGGCGGAGGTATTGGTCGTCTATGGCGCAGCGACCCTCAAGGCCAGGCAAGACTACGTCTACGGTTTATATGCGCTCGCCAACGACGCCGACTACCAGGCGGTGGCGGAGCTCGCGGTTATCCCCTTGCTGACGAGCTTTCCGGTTCGCATCAAGTCGACGATGTTGTCATGCCTCGACTATCTGCTGAAGGCCGCCTTACGTTATGTCCCGACACAGCTGAACGGACTGCTTGAGCGGAAGCTGGCCTCGAAGGCGATGGACGTGCCCCAAAAGGTCTATTGGCTGACAACCGGCATGTTGATCGATCCGCTGACGTATGAATCCGAGCTTTGGCGATACATTGGCAAGGCTTGGGTCCGTGCCAGTCACCTGTGCGCGTTTGTCGGTGATCGGTACAGTGGTTTGAACATCGACTACCAGTTGTCAGCGGTCACACTAAGCAGGCTAATCGAATTGCTTGCACCGCACGCCGAACTGGAACGTCGTTCAGGCGTTGTCACGGGGCCCATGCAGTTGGGGGAAAATGTCCACGCGATGGTGACTCGTCTCGGAGCCCTGGCTACCCAGGAGGCGGCACGGGAGATTGATCGCTTGCTCGCCGTTCCCGCGTTGGGAAAACTGAAATATGCGCTGGACAATGCTAGGTATCAGCTTCAACTGAAGCAGCGTGAAGGTGCTTTCCGTTTTCCGTCCCTGCAAAGCGTGGCCAGCGTGCTGGCCAATCAGGGGCCGGCTAATATGACCGACTTGGCCGCTCTGACGCTCGATGTCCTAGACCAGATCGCTAACAAAATCCGGCGTGACAACGACGATGGCTTTCGCGCTTTCTGGAATGTCGAAAGCGGCAAGCCGACCGGCAAGCGCGAAGAGAATCTCTGCCGCGACGTATTGCTGACGCGACTTCGCTTCGCATTGGGGCCTTTCGGTATCGATTGCCAACCGGAAGGCGATTGTGCCAATGACAAGCGAGCCGACATCCTCATTTCTTATCGAAATGAGTTCCAACTACCTTTGGAGATCAAGCGCGACGACAACCGGGAGCTATGGGCTGCAGTGCGAACGCAATTGATGGCTCAGTATGCGAGCACGACCAAAGCCGCGGGTTACGGGGTTTATCTGGTTCTTTGGTTTGGCAAGGGTGATTTGCCCGCAAGCAGGGACGGAGGCAAGAAGCCTGTTTCGCCGGATGAGTTTCAGACCCGCCTTGAGGCGCTGCTCAATCCGGAAGAAAGGCGGCGCATATTTATTCGGGTTCTGGACGTCAGTTGGCCTGCAAGCAGGTAGGGACCGTTTCGGAGATGCGGATTCTTACTCGCTAAGGCCCTCATCTTCCCCGCCTTCGACAACCTGAAGTCGAGCCCGAGTTCGGGCCGGTTAGCTGACGCCAACCATGACTGTGCTGTATTGGCCGAGGGATCCCGGGTTCGTGGATGGCCCTGTTCAGGGCCGTTGAGTCCCCTCACCGCCGCCGGCGTACCTCGTCCGCAAACACCAGCGCATCCGGAAAGAAATCCAGAAAATCCGCCTCAAACCCCGGGTAAGCCGCCAGCAACTGTAGTGGTCAAGTAATACCGGACACCTCGATAGGGTGCTGTACTGCGGTTTTCC
>DAOLZE010000239.1:0-4067 GCA_035426125.1 Rhodocyclaceae bacterium | reverse complement strand
CATGGGTGACCGAAGCCACCGCTGCTGTCGGTTTCGAAGGCGTGGTCAGCGTCGTGGATATTCTGCCGCTGGCTTTCGAGCAGAGGGCCCGCGCCGAGCCGATGGTAAAAAACAAGCTGGAGGTCGCGCCGAGTAGTTTCCTGGAAACGCTGGGGCGTGATTTGTGGGACGAATTGAAACAGTTGATCCGTGTCGATCGCATCGACCAGAGCGACCCGGCGCTGCTCGCACCGAACCAGGTATTTTTTCTGCGCGAAAATCTCAAGCTGCGCCTGATCAATGCACGCCTGGCGCTATTGCAACGCGACAGCAAGACCTACCGCGAGGAATTGCGTCAGGCGCGCATCTGGCTTGAACGTTACTTCGACGTGCGTGAGAAGCCCGTGGTCAATGCCGTTTCGACGCTGAAGGCGCTGTCCAGTGCCGATCTCAGCCTCGAACTGCCAACCCTCGGCGAAACGCTGGGCAGCATCCGCAATTTCAAGCTGGCGAAGAAATAATGCGTGTTCTGCTTTGGTTGCTGACGCTCGGCGCACTATCCGTCGGTCTGGCGCTGGCAGCACTCTACAACGATGGCTATGTGCTGCTGGTGCTACCGCCCTGGCGCGTTGAGCTTTCCCTGAATCTCATGATCCTGCTGCAACTGGCGGGGTTCGTCGTGACCTACCTGTTTCTACGCGCAGTTTCGCACACCTTGCAACTGCCGCAGCGGGTACGCGTCTATCGGGCACGACGCAAACGCGAACAGGCTGAACGTGCGCTCGGCGATGCGTTGCGTTTCAGTTTTGAAGGGCGTTACGGCCATGCCCTGAAAAGTGCGGCCAGTGCGCATTTCGCCGGCTATGCTCAAGGCATTTCTGCATTACTGGCGGCGCGTGCAGCGCACGCCATGCGCGACGACGAACGCGAGGCCGAATGGCTGCGGCGCGCCATTGCACACGATGGCGAGAGTCGTGTTGCCAGATTGATGACAGAGGCCGAACTGTCGCTCGATGCGCATCGTTACGCTGACGCGCAAGGTGTTCTAGATGTGCTGGCGGCGACCGGCCAGCGGCACCTCGCTGCACTACGTTTGTCCTTGCGCAGCAAGCAGGCGCTCGGCGACTGGCGGGCCACACTACATCTGCTGCGCCAACTTGAAAAATATCGCGCATTGAGTGACGAACAGGCCGCGCCACTGAAACTGCGTGCCCATCAGGAAATTCTGCATTCGCTACATCTTGATGCTGGTGCGCTTGCTGATTATTGGAAAACAATTCCCAGGAGCGATCGTCGCTCACCGCGCCTTGCCGCTGAGGCAGCCCGCCTGCTGATCGCCGCCGGTGATTGTCTGAATGCGCAACATATTATCGAGGATGCCCTGGATGAAGAATGGGACTCTAGCCTGCTTGCCATATATGCCGAATGCCGGGGTGGCGATGTGCTCGGCCGCATTGCACAAGCCGAGGATTGGCTCAAGCGCCAGCCGCGTGACGCGCAACTTCTGCTGGCACTGGGTCGCCTTTGCCACAGACAGCAGCTCTGGGGTAAAGCGCAAAGCTATCTGGAAGCATCTCTATCGCTGCAGGCGACGCGTGATGTTCATGTCGAACTCGCGCAACTCCTCGATCATCTGGAACGGCCCGAGGATGCCAACCATCATTACCGCGCAGCGGCATTGATAACAACATAAAAAAACAAACGGCCCACATGTGGGCCGTTTGTTTTTGAAAACCTATTTAGCGACTTCAGAAGCCATAGGAAACCGTCATCGAAGCAACCGGCCACAGGCGATACTTCCTAATATCGTCGTAGAGAGCGGCATTGTCCGAAGCAAGGCACGCGGCAACCGTTGCGCCGCACCCGGCACCGGGTAGTGCAGTGCTCGGTGCAAGATTGCTCGTCACCGAGGTCCTCGGATTCCCCTGGAACAGGACGCCAAGATCGAATGCAGCGGTGAGATTCTGGTCTTTCTTTTTGCCTGTCCAGCCGATGCCCAGATAAGGCGATAGCTTTCTGAAGTCTGCATGGCCATATTCAGTCACGCTGATAGCAGAGCTTCCGGCGGTTCTCGTCCTGCTTAGATCCAGCTTGTTGTTATTGATCATGAAGCCAGCTGTCAAACGCAGGCTGTTATTTGCAGGAAACCAGTCGGCAAGCATATTTATGGTAGCCAGTTTGGCATTGCCGGATGCAGGATTGTTGCTCCAGGTTCTGTCGATGTCACGATTGAGATAGTTGAATCCAACGCGCCCCTCAACGGATTCAGCGATAGTGAACGAATAATCAAGACCCAGACCGAGTGTGGAAATCTTGGCTCCAATGGCCTGATTGCTGCCAAACGACGTATCGGAGGTCTCGGCAAAAGACAACATCGGCAGACTTGCCAGAACAGCAGCAACCAGAATTACTTTTTTCATATCCATGATCCCCTTGTGTGTAGTGTGTAACTTACTGCCCGTCACCCTGATAAGTCTAATGAGTCCATCGTAAGATGGCTACCCTGAATACATGGACCGAAACTAAAACAATGTGGACAATCTACCAAAAATCCATGGTTTAAACAAGGTTTCGGCAGGCGCTACAAGCATCCGCCAAAACAGCGATCTGTGAGAAAATTCTTTCGCCGCTCCTCGCTCACCCGTCCGCCTCAGCTCCATTCATGCCAGGTCTCAATCCTCCCCAGCGCGAAGCTGTCCACTATCTCGACGGCCCCCTGCTCGTGCTTGCCGGTGCGGGTTCGGGCAAAACGCGTGTCATCACCCAGAAGATCGCCTATCTGATCGAGGAATGCAGCATTCAGCCGCATCACATCGCCGCCATCACCTTCACCAACAAGGCAGCGCGCGAGATGCAGGAGCGTATCGGCAAACGGCTGCCTGGCCGACCACTGGAAGGTCTGACGGTGAGCACCTTTCATGCGCTTGGCGCACGCATTCTTCGCCAGGAGGCAAAGCAGTGTGGACTCAAGCCGAACTTCTCGATTCTCGATGCCAGCGACAGCGCAGGCATCGTCGGTGAATTGCTGCGCAACGCCGACAAAGCGCAGATTCGCGCTGTACAAAGCCGCATCTCGATGTGGAAAAACTCCCTGCTGATGCCGGAAGCGGCACTGGAAGTCGCACAGGACGCACTGGAACGGGGCGCGGCAAGACTCTTCGCCGAATACGAACGTACTTTGCGCGCCTATCAGGCCGTCGATTTCGATGACTTGATCCGCCTGCCAGCGCTGCTTTTCGAGAGTGATGCCGAGGTGCTTTCACGCTGGCAGGGTCGCCTGCGCTATCTGCTGGTCGACGAATACCAGGACACCAATCGCTGTCAGTATCAAATGCTCAAGTCACTGGCCGGGCCGCGCGCCGCGTTCACTGCGGTTGGCGACGACGATCAGTCGATCTATGCCTGGCGCGGTGCCGATGTCGAAAATCTGAATACCCTGAAGGAAGATTTTCCGCAACTGAAAGTCATCAAACTCGAACAAAATTATCGCTCGACGACACGTATCCTCAAGGCTGCCAACAGCCTGATCGCCAACAATCCGAAGCTCTTCGAGAAGCGCCTCTGGTCGGAGCGCGGTCACGGTGCGGAAATCCGTGGTCACGTTTGCCGCGACGGAGAACACGAAGCCGAACTGGTGGTCATGAAATTGCAGGCACACAAGTTTGAGCATCGCGGTGCATTCCGCGACTATGCGATTCTGTATCGCGGCAACCACCAGGCGCGCGTATTTGAACAATATTTGCGCGATCAGAGGATTCCCTATCTGCTTTCCGGCGGCCAATCGTTTTTCGACCGCGCCGAAATCAAGGATCTCACTGCTTACCTGCGCCTGATCGGCAACGACAACGACGATCCGGCCTTCATCCGCGCCGTCACGACGCCGAAGCGCGGCGTCGGCGGGATGACGCTGGAAGCGCTGGGACGCTATGCCGGCGAGCGGCACATCGGCCTGTTCGCCGCCGCCTTCGAAGCCGGCGCGGAAAGCCATGTCAGTTCCAGACAACTCGCGTCAGTCCGTGAATTCGGTAGTTTCATCCACCGTCTGGCGACACGTGCCGCGCATGAGGCGGCCCGGCAAGTACTGGAAG
>DAOLZE010000238.1:0-4073 GCA_035426125.1 Rhodocyclaceae bacterium | reverse complement strand
GTGGACTTGAACCACCGACCCCCGGATTATGAATCCGATGCTCTAACCGACTGAGCTACATCACCAGGATCCCGCTACGCATCAACACATCGCTGCTTCGCGGCAAGGGGCGGAATTATCCGTTGTCCGACAAAGTCTTGTCAAGTTGCGCACGCTCCGCGACAATGCCCACATGAATTCAGATTTCGATGTGATCATTGTTGGCGGCGGGCTGGCCGGCCTGTCTCTCGCCGTAGCCTTGCGCGCCAACCATCTGTCGGTCGCCGTGGTCGAGGGGCGCACGCCCGTTGCTCCCGCAGCCCCCATTGCCTCTGGGGGTTGGGATGTACGCGTCTACGCGGTAAGTCCAGGCAATGTACGCTTCCTTGAAGAGATCGGGATCTGGCGCCACTTCGACGCGGCACGCCTGACGCCGATACGCACTATGGAAGTCTTCGGTGATGCGGGCGGGCGGCTGGATTTTTCGGCGTATGACAGCGGCGTCGACGCGCTGGCATGGATTGTCGAGGCATCGCTGATGCAACGTGAGCTTTGGGAAACAGCCATGCGCCAGGGGAATGTGACGCTGTTCTGTCCGGCACGGCCGCAGGCACTGGAGTTCGATGCGGCGGCAGCACGCCTTCTGCTTGATGATGGCAAAACTCTGACAGCGCGTCTGATCGTCGCTGCCGACGGTGCCGACTCCTGGACGCGGCAGGCAGCCGGTATCGAGGTCGACTTCCAGCCATATGGGCAGATGGGCGTAGTCGCCAATTTCACCTGTGCCAGACCGCATGCTTCCGTGGCCTGCCAATGGTTTCGCGCCGATGGCGTGCTGGCCTGGCTGCCTTTGCCCGACAATATGCTGTCGATGGTCTGGTCGACACCGGATGCACAGGCGCAGGAGCTCCTGAGCCTGCCCGCAGAGGAATTCGCCCGCCGCGTGGCGGAGGCTGGCGAGTGGCGCTTCGGCGAACTGACGCTGGTGACGCCACCGACTGCCTTTCCGCTGCGCCTGATGCGCGCGCCGCGCACGATTGCGCCGCGTCTGGCCTTGATCGGCGACGCCGCGCACACGATCCACCCACTCTCCGGCCATGGCATCAACCTCGGTTTCAAGGATGCGCAGACACTGGCGCAGATGCTTGTCGAACGCCCGGATTTCGTCGATTGCGGCGACATGCACTGGTTACGCCGCTATGAACGTTCACGCATCGAGGAAGTCGTCGCGTTACAATCAACAACGCATGCATTGCAACGGCTGTTTCAGCCGCAATCATCGACGCTGGCCTGGCTGCGCAATAGTGGATTGAACCTTGTCAATGCCTTGCCGGTCGTAAGGAGTAGCTTGGCGCGCTATGCGCTGGACTGATGAGCCTGCTATAATTATTACAAATAAATATTATTATTTACACTACTCGGAGTTGCCATGAATAAATATCTCATCGCCTGCGGCCTGGCTGCGCTATCCATTACAGCCGGCCTGGCGCACGCCAGCGAGGCGGAAATCAGGAAGAGCGTCTCCGACATGTTCGGTGCGACTGTCAAGGTCGAAGCCGTACGCAAGGCCGAGGCGCTCGGTCTGTATGAAGTGCAGGTCGGCACCGACGTCTTCTACACCGACGAACATGGCGAGTATTTCGTCATCGGCAATATTCTGGAAACAAAAACCAGGAAGAATTTCACCGAGCAGCGCAAAGCCAAACTGACGCAAATCAAATTCTCTGATCTGCCGCTGGATCTGGCAGTCAAAACCGTGCGAGGCAACGGCAAGCGCGTGTTTGCCACCTTTGAGGATCCCAATTGCGGATATTGCAAAAAGTTGGCGAAGGAAATGGTGAGCATGACCGACTACACGATGTACACCTTCCTGTATCCGATCCTTTCTCCGGACTCTGCTGACAAATCAAAAGCTATCTGGTGTGCGGCCGATCGCGCCAAGGCCTGGAACAAATGGATGGTCAATGGCGAAGCGCCTGAAGCCGGCACCTGCGATACCCCATTGGACAAAACTGTTGCTTTGGGCCATAAATATGGAGTGAACGGCACGCCAACGATTTTTCTGGCCAATGGTGAGCGTCTTCCGGGATTTGTACCGCGGGATCGCCTGGAACAGGAACTGAAGCGCGTCGCATCAGGAAAATAAGGGGGGCGGGACGGGGCGGCACAGCCCGGCACGTCCTGCAATAAGGAAGCGCCACGGGAAGCCTGACACGGAACCAGGCTGGGAAACGTGATATGACAAATGGCACGCCTGTAGCGATTCAGGAATCCCGTAAAGGGAAAATGGAGCGCCTGTGCCTGCTCGAATCCGAGACCGAAATTCAAGAGGCTGTAAAAAGGATCGCGGTCTCGTTTGGCAAAGTGCATTCGGTCATTCCGATTTCCCTTCAAAACCGGGACGATAATACGGAACATGCGGAATACGCATTTACCATCAATTTCGAGAATACCCTGGATGCCATGACTGCCGCCAAGGAGCTAAAAGGTTTCCTGTACGGCTTTTCAGCGCTCGTCGTCAAAATCAGAAGAAACGGCAACCGCCAGAAGCAGTAACCGGCCGAAGCCGAAGCCAGATTACCCAACCTTCGGCCGATATGATTACCTGCGCTTCCTGATTATTTCTTTACCGGCTCGCCGAGATATTCACCAGCGACCTGCGCCGCCAGATAGCCGGATCCGCCCAAAATCATACCGCCGGGATACATCGAGGCGCCACCGACAAACAATCCGTCGATCGGCGTTTCGCTGCACGAGCAGAGATCGTTGGGGCGCAGGTAGCCGAGTTGCAGCGTCGAGTAGGCACCATGCTTGTATGAACCCTTGGTCATGGTGGTGAGCTTCTGCTCGATATCCACCGGTGAGACTTCGCGGCGCAGGACAATATTGTCGACCGTGCCGTACTCACGGATCAGATCAAGACAGGCATCGCCGAAGGACTTGCTGCGGGCACGCCAATCCGGATCGTAGGCAACCACGGCTTCGGCACGCAGCGTGTGATGGCCGGGCGGCGCCATGGTGCTGTCGAACAGCGAGGGCTGGGCGATATGCAGCCATTCGGGACCCTTGGTCGACTTGCTGTCGACGCGATCGAGATGATCGAGCAAATCATCCTCGGTCTCCATTCCGATAAAAACCGTCATTGCCTGACTTACACGCGGATTTTTTGCGCTGTAAGTCACGCCACCCTCGATGCCGAGGTGCAGACCAAACAGCGAGCGTTCTTCCCATTGCCAGGTATCAACGCACTGTGAAAGCGCGAAGGGAACCTCCTCCTTCGTCAGCAGATGCTTGAACGTTTGCACCGGATTCAGCGTCGAGATCACCGCATCGGCAAAAAACTTGCGTCCGTCCTGCAATTGCACGCCCTGAACGCGATTGTTCTCGGTGAGGATTTTGGTCACTTCGTTTTCATCGATCACCTGGCCGCCACTGCGCACGAAACTGCGATAGATGGCCGAAGACAGACGATGCGAGCCGCCCTTGACGAAAGCCGCATCCATCATCCGGCAGAGATACAGCGGATACAGGAAGCCGAGCGGATCGGCGAGGTGAATGCCCCAGATCGCCGGAAAACTCAGTAGCGCCATGCGCACACGCGGGTGCTGAAAACCATAATGATCGATGACCTCAAGGCAGCTCATCTCGGAAATCTCGGCGAGCTTTGCGCCGACTTCGGTCTCGCCAAACTCCGATAACTGGTCGAGCGCCGGCTTCGGCAGCTCGTAGGTCATCGGAATCAGATAGTCGTCCAGCATCGGCTGAAATTCTTCCCACATGTGCAGATAGGCAGCAGCGTCAGCTTTGCTGAACTGGGCAATCGACTCGGCAGTTTCCTGCGGATCGCGGGTAAAAATCAGCGAACTGCCATCCTTGAAGGGAAACGCAGCAACGACCTGCGGATAAATGTAACGCACGCCGAGGCTGGCCAGATCGAGATCCTTCCAGGCCGGCATCTTCTCGGCCATCAGGTGATAGATGGCGTGCAGGTTGAAACGAAAGCCGTAATACTCGTCGGTATTCAGACCGCCGCCGGTTTCGTGGCGCCGCTCGAACAGCGCAACCTTGTGTCCGGCCTTGGCCAGGTAGGCTGC
>DAOLZE010000237.1:0-4076 GCA_035426125.1 Rhodocyclaceae bacterium | reverse complement strand
CATCTACATGATTCTCGCCGCGCAGTTCAACGACTTTATCCAGCCGCTGTCGATCATGGCCTCGCTGCCGCTGACGCTGATCGGCGTGGTACTGTCGCTGCTGATCTTCGGCAGCACCCTCAATGTATTCTCGATCATCGGCTTCATCCTGCTGATGGGTCTCGTCACCAAAAATGCCATTCTCCTCGTCGACTTCGCCATCCGTGCCAGAAAAAACGGCATGACGCGCGAAGCCGCACTCATCGAAGCCGCACATGTGCGTTTCCGGCCGATCATCATGACCTCGATGGCAATGGTCTTCGGCATGCTGCCGCTGGCTTTCGGCAGCAGCAGCGAAGGCGCTGAAATGCGCATGCCGATGGGCCAGACCGTCATCGGCGGCGTAATCACCTCGTCGATTCTGACGCTGGTCGTCGTCCCGGTGATCTACACCTTCCTCGACGATTTCGATGTCTGGCTGAAGCGCCTGCTGAATCGCAGAGCATAAGCAAGCGGCTTAAAGGGCGCTCCATCATTACCGCCATCGCGTGTCCTTGGCAGTAATTTAAGAGCGGTCTCGGAATTCTGAAAATAAAGCACGCTAAGCCACTTTCGCTCCATTGGTGATGATGATTCTTGTAGCTCAGTACCAGCTATAGATGAGGCCCGATGAAGTATGAACTTTCGCAGGTTTGCCGTTGCCGCCCCACGTGTAAGCCGTGATCGCCGGACTGCCGCCGCCGACCGTCCTGCTCTCCTGCGTCAGCCGGTCGTTCGCGTCATAGGCGTAATTCGTGATGGTCGTGCCGCCCGCCGTCGTCTCGATCTTTTGGCTGCGGTTGCCCACCCGGTCATACAGGTAGCCGGTGGTGCGGATCAGGGCGTCACGAGCGATGGCGGCGCTGGCCTGTGCCGCCATCCCCATCGGCAAAAACATCAACGCCGTTACGAGAACGGCGTTGGCAATGCGGAGGAATGTATTACGGTTGGCCATTGGCTTGGTGTTGGATATTCAAAACAGATTCGACTCTGACCACTTATCGCCTATTGCAGGTAGGCCAGGGCTTCCGGGGATTGTTTCAGGCGCTCGTGGTAGTAGGTGATCGTGTCGTCGAGCAACTGCTGGTCGTCGGCATCCGGCGCGATGGGCGGCGGCAGGGCGCGCACGGTCGTGCGTTTCACCGGGCCAGCGGCTGAAGGTGAAATGCCTTCGCGCAATAGTTCGACGGCATGACGAAAAGATACACCGTTTTTCTTGATGACCCAATCAATCGGGCCACCGCCGATACCGCAGCCGAAGCAGTGCCAGAGATTCTTCGCCGGGGTGACCACCAGGCTGGCGGTATCGTCGGCATGAAACGGGCATTGGCATACGAAGTCCTTGCCGGATTTTTTTGAGGGCAATGCCGGCGGATTCGACCAGGCGCTGCACCGAGATTTCATTCTTCAGCCGCTCGATTTCTGCTTCGGGGATGCGCGCCATAAAACCGATCTCCTGTAAAAACCTGTCAATACGCAAAGATGGTTTATTGTTGCACGCATATATGCTATTCTGCGACTATCGTATTTGAACCGGGGGTTAAAGTGTCTGCATTGCCTACTTGGCATCTGCTCGCGATGGATTTCGGGAAACGGCTTGCGGCTCTCCGCAAAGAACACGCAATGACTCAACAAGCCTTGGCCGATGAGATCGGTTGCCACGTCACCATGATTCGCCGTTACGAGGCGAACGAGACTCAGCCCACGCTGGAGGTGATTCGCAATATGGCGCGTGCGCTGTCAGTCAGCGCAGATACGCTCGTCTTTGAACAAGACGAGCGCAACCCCGTCGACGAGCTGCGTCTTCAGTTCGAGGCGGTCGCCCAACTGCCGCAAGATGAGCAAGCCATCGTCAAGGAAGTGCTTGAAAGCCTCATCATCAAATACCAGACGCGGCGCTGGGACAAGGCGCGCACGGCGCTTCCGGCGAAGAAATCCGCCGCTGCCATCAAGCGCCACGAACTTGCCAGCGCCAACAGATAAAACGCGAGACACCCGCAGGAGTTCACCATGGAACATGTCATTCAATTGCATATCGAGAAATTGCCCGAGGGGGTCTATCTTGCGACCAGCGATGATGTGCAAGGCTTGGTCGCCCAAGGCCGCACGATTCAGGAAACGGTCGAGATTGCGCACGACGTGGCCAAGAAGCTGATCGAGGCGCAAACCGACGCGACACATGTTCACCTTCCGCCGGTGCGTGAGTCGTTCGATTTTCCGATGATCGTGGCAACCTGATGGGTCGACTCGCCGGTTTTAGCTATCGGGAAATTGTCAGGCGGCTAAAGGAATTGGGCTTCGAGTTTCACCGCCAGGCCGCAGGCTCCCACGAAATCTGGTACTACCCGATCGCCAACCGATATACGACTATACCGAACCACCCCGGCGACATGCCGGAAGGCACTTTGCGCGCCATCCTCAAGCAGGCCGGCGTCGACGCGGAAGTGTTCTTGCAGAAGAAATAACGCGGCTTTTTTCTTAGCTGCTAAAGAATGAAATCCCGGCGCACCGCTGCCACAGCGGAGCGACCGGGATTTTTATTTTTATAGATGGATGCTGTGAGAATATTTGCTTCTGGCCCTACGAGAACAAGGCCATGCCGGTTTCGAGCCGGCCCGGCCTTGGCAGTCGCTCCGGGGTAAATCGGCTTTACCGATTTAACATAACAGGTTGTTCTGCTAAATGCCACCAGTCGCCAACACAGTTGGCTTGGTGGTCGGCTCGCTTCGCGCCCTCCGGGTTCGCAGAACCTCTGTTATGTCTTCGCCGCGCCTGCCTACAGCCAGTTGGTGCGCTTGCGTGGCACGCCAGCGCAGGGGTTTGTTCAGGTGGCTGCGCCGTGTGGGGGATACGACTTTACGGATTATTCCAAATCAATTTGTGTCTGACCCCGAAGTGCTGGAAGGACGGGATGACATGGGCGCGGTTTGGCCGTTTGGCAAAGAAATATTTGCCCTACCCGCGGCTGGTACATCCGTACCCGCCACAGCGTTTCGCGTCATGACCCAAGGCAGGAGCCGTATGCGGCAATTCCGCACGTACGGATCTGTGCGGGGGGTGTTCGGGCAACTGGCATCCCTACCGCGACCCCCGAAGTGCTGCGCAACAATTGGCGCCAACAGCCGGGGTTCACTTTCTATTTTTCTGATACCACCCCAGCTTTTTTTCAAACCACGGCACTGCACACCGCTTGATGTCAGTCATCGCTTTGTCCACAGCGATTTCAACCCGTTGCCGCGCTTCTGCGTTGCCGACAATCCGTAACTCTTCGGCGATGAATTCTGTCTGCCATGCAGCGTGACTTTCAGCAGACGTCTCAAGTGGAATTGTCGGCTCCCAAAAATGCCAGCTAAAAACTCTCGGATTGTCGCCAAGTGCCTCCGACAAACCTTGGACCATCACCATCGCATCTGGGACTTTAAAAGCAGCGTCACCTAAAGGATCATCATGTAACCACAATAGTCCTGCTGCGTTTGACTTACCCGTTTCTGACCACCCGCAATAAGCTTCAAACCGATCTTGGCGACCAGGCGCCGCAAACTCTGTCGTGAAGGTCAGCTTATCGACAGCATTCCAAACGAATTTCACCGGCTTGGATGACGCCTCAGCTTCATCAGCCGCTTTTCGTGAAGCGCTCTCTTTCAACGTAAATTGCGGAAAAACAGACTGCATTTCTTCTATCAAGACAGCTTTCCAGAATTTTTTATAGCAATCTTTCATTCCTAAAACCCGATCAGTAAATTTCTTAACAGACCCATTAACTCAACACTGCCTGATAGCACTGGTCCCATGCTTCCAGTTTCAAGTTGAGCAGCAATTCTGGCAAATGCAATTTCCGACGCTGCTACCCCTTCTTCCGTTACTGTAATTACTTCAACTACTGTCCCATTTAGCCCTTGTCCTATGAAAGTTGGATTGACGTATGTTTTCAGTTGTCCGGCAAGTCGCACCAAGGCGCTGCCACCGTAGGGTATTTTTGTTTTCGCCTCAATGAAAACCAGTCTGAGGTAACCCGACTTCCCCGGACGTTTTAATCTGGACACATTACCTGCTCTTCG
>DAOLZE010000236.1:0-4084 GCA_035426125.1 Rhodocyclaceae bacterium | reverse complement strand
GCCTTGCTGGAGTCGATCACCAAAAGCGACGATGCTGATGTGGTGTTTGCCGGCACGAAAGGCCAGCCCTTGTCGGATATGTCGCTGACCGCAGTGATCCGGCGCATGAACGGCGACGAGAAGCCCGTCTGGGCAGATGCCAACGGCGAGGGCGTCACTGTTCATGGCTTCCGCAGCACATTTCGCATGTGGGTGGCAGAGACGACCAATTACCCGCGTGAAGTTGCCGAACATGCCCTGGCGCACCAGTTGCCGGACGCCGTCGAGCGTGCCTATCAGCGCGGTTCGCAGCTCACCAAGCGCGCAGCATTGATGGCAGAGTGGGCCGTGTATTGCGCGACGGTGCCGACCGATGCGGTGGTCAAGCCAATACGTGGCGCGGCTTGATCGGCCGAGATTTGGTGCTGGCAATACGGTGATATATATCTGGTGCGAATCAGTGTCCGACCACACATCACTTTCAGGTCGATTTTAAGTATGCTAGGCGGGTGCTAGACTGATCAAAGTGGCTGCGCCCTCTTTCCGGAGAGTGGGCTGGAATGGGGTTGGGAGTTCCACGGTCCATGCCATTTGTTGCTCACTTTTTGATAGGGAAATTTCTACTCGCTATGACCGCTCAGATTGCTGAAACACTGTTCTACAAGGGCGAACAGCTTTCGATGTGCACCACCCCGCTGGATGACTACTTTGCCTTTGGCGGCGAACATCCGAAGTTCGAGTCAAACTGCACAGCTTTGTGGCGAGGCTACGTTGGCACTTGGGAAATCATCGGTGGCCGCCTGTACCTAGTCGGGCTGGAGGGCACGCTTGAGAGCGGCGACGATGCCTCCCTGGCATCTGTGTTTCCCGACTTTCCGGATCGCGTGTTCGGGCACTGGTATTCAGGAACAATCAGGATTCCCCAAGGCAAGCTGCTGGAGTACGTCCACATGGGCTACGGCAGCACCTACGAGCGCGACCTTTTTCTGGAAATCGAGAAGGGGGCCGTTACCAGCACAAGGCTTCGGCAGAACGGCATCAATGAAAGCGAGGAGGCTCCAGAGGGCTACGGGATTGGCGGCATGACGGTGTTTCATCGCACGCCGAAGAACGGGGAGGATGACACTTGATCTATCTTTACTGGTATCTGGGTGTTGGCGTCTGCATCGTGCTCCCGTTCGTCGTTCGATCTCGCATTCTCAAAAAAGACGACTTGCCGACCGCAAACGATCTCCTGGAAGCCCTCCAGCCGGAGCGGAAAAGTCTTTGGTACCGACTTCGAAGCAATGTGCTTGCGCCACTCCTGACTGGACTGCTGGTCGTTCCGTTCTGGCCATTCGTCGTCTACCTGAAGGTCCAGGATATGGTACTCGGGAAGCACGAGGCATCGAATCTGGAGGAACCCAAGTTCGCAGTGGTCCGCGCCGATCTGCTGGAGCGTGTCAGTATCGCAGAGATCGAACAATGCGAAAGGGTATTCGATCCGCTGAGCGCAGTTCCCGATCTGCCTTTTGGCCATCTGAATACGGCATGGCGGAAGTTTCTCGAAGACATGACGCCGGATGCAGAGATGTGGACTTTCTCCGCGCATTGGACCGATTGGGGGAGCAAGGAATTGCGGAGGGGTTACGTCATGGTTCGCGGCAATGTCATCGGCCCGTACTTCCTGACCACGCGGAAGGATGCCGACGAAGGCGATGTCGCTCAAGTTGGCACATTACGCACTGGCATTCCAGGCTGGCTGCAACGTCACGCGGACTGAAGGGATGCTCGATAAGATCTGACAGTCAAACCAGTAACCCCTCGTCGGTGGCTACCTTGATCGTGCGCGCCCCGATATTGATCGTATGCACGCCATCAAGAAATGCCTTGCCCGACACCGGCCTTCCGTCAATCGCGACGCCCGTGACGCTCCCCAGATCATAAATCCAGGCATCATCAGGGAAATTGACGATTACCGCATGTCGCCGACTGATGCCGGTCTGAGTGAACGGAATGTTGTTTGTTTCGAATCTTCCAAGCGTGATCAGTGGTGTCTGAAAGGAATACACATAACCGTCACCACAGTCGAAAAACATCGTTTGCTGCTTTCGACGTTTTTCGCCAGTTCCGAAACGGAAATCCTGGAAGAGTACTTTCGCCTTCAGCTGCGGCCCACCTTTTTGCCAACTCTTCGGGTTCTCCGTAGCAACCTCAAGATTCAGTCGCGTGAAAGGATTGCTCGATGAACTCTTGTCGAAGCTATCCAAAAAGTCGCGTGAACAATCTCCAGCGAGCAGTCGGCACAAGAACCGGTTGTTCTCGAAACAGTCGTTGGCACCCCCTTGGGCCGTAACCGCTTCGGCGATTTGCTCAGCAAGCTCATAGCGGTTGGTCTGAAAGAAACACTGCAAGAGTAGATTGCATGCCTCGAAGTCGGCTGATTCGCGTTGCAGATGGTCAGTCAGCATCGAAATTGCCTGCGCATAGTTCCCTTCTTCAAGCGCGATCCAGCCGAGTTCTTTTTGCAGGGGGATGCGCGGGCTGATCCGAACGGCCTCGGAAAAATAGTTCTTGGCATAGGCTGTGCGTCGTAGCATCAATTCCAGGCGGCCAGCGGCAACGAGCGCGGCCACACAGTCTGGCGTAACGCTGATAGCCTGTTCGAGACACTTCCTGGCCGTGACCCACTTTTTCCGTGAAAGCAGGATGCCTGCCTTCTCTGCAAGGCTGTGTGCCTTCATCCGGGCACCATCGATCACATAGGGTACATGGCGCGATTCGATGGCCTCGGCAAAATCGTCCATCGTCTGAAATCGCTGTTCGGGTGTCGGGTGGGTTGCCTTCAGCAGAATTTCTTGAATCCAGCGGTCCAAGCTGGTTGGAATGAATTCGTGCCTGACTTTTGCCTGCAACAGCTCGCTGCCGGGAACTGCAGACAGCGGATTTCCCCCAAGCAGCAATTCCAGCAGGGTGACCCCGAGGGCGTAGATGTCGACGCGCACATCGTCGCTGCTCGCCTCGCCAAGCGAAAGCTCCGGCGCCATGTAGGCGCGCGTTCCCCAGTTCCGGTTGGCCACACCGAAATCGGCGATTTTCAGGCGGTGGTCGTCGGTCAGTAGCAGGTTCTGCGGTTTGATGTCGTGATGAACAATGTCACGACGATGCACGGCAGCCAAGCTATTCGCCAAGGTCTTGCCCCAGGCAAAGACCTTGATGGAGTCGAGTGGCCGCCCCTGTGCAAAGTCGTGGATACTACCGCCCGCGCAATATTCCATCACCAGATAGAGATGTTCGTCGTCCTCGAAGTGGTGAAGAAACTTGACGACATGGGGATGATCGAGCGCCGAAAGATGGTGCATTTCCTCGATCAGCATCGACGCATTGCCGATCGATTCACTCCTGAGTTGCTTGATGGCAACACACCGGCCGTCGATCAGCACGTCCTCGGCCAGCCAGACTCGCCCAAAGCCGCCTTCCCCCAAGGGGCGAACCGGCCGATATTTGTTATCAAGCGGAAAGATGGGGAGTTGCATGGGGCGGCTATCCTTCGTCGCCCGCCGAACCGTCATAGCGAACCGTCCCTGTTCTTCTGCCGATCACAATCACGCGGCTGCTGCGAAGCATGATTCCATCCTTGCCGTCGCCCCACGGCACCTGGACCCACCAGCAGGGCTCGGGGGGATTGGCATAAATCCGAAAGTTCGTCGGCTTCCGGCCGTGGCAGATCAGCGGCGCGGATGCCGCCGACTGCGCCAGTATCTGCA
The DNA here is from genome assembly GCA_035426125.1 of Rhodocyclaceae bacterium. Lineage (GTDB taxonomy): Bacteria > Pseudomonadota > Gammaproteobacteria > Burkholderiales > Rhodocyclaceae > Sterolibacterium. Next base: position 359 of record DAOLZE010000236.1, on the reverse strand, counting down.
GTGCAATGTCCAACGCCATACGCTGCGTGAGGGGTGGAAACAGATGCACTTTCAGTTGCTCAAACCATTTCATGCCGACCTCGAATTGCTTGCCCCATGAGTCATCATCGCCGAACACTGGCGCAAGGGACGAGCCTGCGGAACAAGGTTTGGTCAACCGGACAAACCGGCGCCGAGAGACTGGCCGAAATGTCTCAGCGGCTGGCAAAAGTCGGCACTGGCGAGACGGCCGTCAGCAGCTTTGCGACGAGACCGAGCAGAACGGTACGGCACATCGGAACTCACGCCTTGCTCTCTTTCGGTTTCTTCTGCCGCACAACGGCATTGCGCTTGATCGGCGTCCCAGGCGCCGCAACATT
>DAOLZE010000235.1:0-4101 GCA_035426125.1 Rhodocyclaceae bacterium | reverse complement strand
CGCAGTCAATTTTTGTATTTGTCGATGGTCTGCTCAAGCAGACTCTGGAGCTCACGCCCGAGCGTAGTGAAGTCAACCTTGAGTTGCCCACTCTGACAGAAAAACGCACGGTGGAATTCCAGTCCGACGCCGAATTTTCACCCGCGTGGTCCGGCAGCACCGATCACCGCCAGCTCTCGTTCACCCTCACCCTCGACGACATCCGCTGAACTGGCAAGGCGCAAGCATCAACGGAGATGCCCTGCACTCTCAGCCAAACCGCAAGAATCCGCGCAAATCGGCTAAAATTACGCCTTTGTGACTGACCCCGGAGACTCCACAATGTCCATGTCCGACCGCGACGGTTTTATCTGGTACGATGGCAAACTCGTGCCCTGGCGCGACGCGACCACGCACGTACTGACGCACTCGCTGCACTACGGCCTGGCTGTCTTCGAAGGTCTGCGTGCCTACAACACTGCCAACGGTACGGCGATCTTTCGCCTCAGGGAACACACCCACCGACTCTTCAATTCGGCGCACATCTATCGCATGCCGATACCCTACGACATGAGCACACTGATCGAGGCGCAAAAGGAAGTCGTCCGCGTCAACAAGCTGGAAAGTGCCTACCTGCGACCAATCGCATTTTATGGTGCGGAAAAAATGGGGATCTCGCCACGCGGCGCCAAGGTGCATGTCGCCATCGCCGCTTGGCCGTGGGGCGCCTATCTCGGCGAGGATGGCATCGAAAAGGGTATTCGCATCAAAACATCGTCATTCACCCGACACCATGTCAATGCAACCATGGCGCGTGCAAAGTTTTCCGCGACTTACGCAAACTCGATCCTCGCCAACATGGAAGCCCTCGACGGCGGCTATGACGAAGCGCTGTTGCTCGACGTCGACGGCTTTGTCGCTGAAGGCGCCGGTGAGAACATCTTCATCGTCAAGGACGGTGTGATTTACGAGCCGGAGATTGCCTCGGCACTGGTCGGCATCACCCGCGCCACGGTCATCGCACTGGCCGCAGATCTCGGCCTGACGGTGGTTTCCAAGCGACTGACACGTGACGACATCTATATCGCCGATGAAGCATTTTTTACCGGCACCGCCGCCGAAGTCACGCCAATCCGCGAACTCGACAACCGCCAGATCGGCAGCGGATCCCGCGGCCCGATCACGGCGAAAATTCAGAGCCTGTTCTTCGATGTGGTCAACGGCAAGGTGCCGGCGCACGCTGACTGGCTGACCTCCATCGACCGAGGATGAGCATCATGAGTGAAACGCTCGACACCAGCCGCGCCATCGCTGTCACCGTCACCACCGGCGACCTGCCACTGCATTGTCCACTTCCCGGCAGTCCGCTCTGGTCGCGACATCCGCGTGTCTTTCTTGATGTGCTGAAAACCGGCGAAGCCACCTGCCCCTATTGCAGCACGAAATACAGTTTCAGCGGTGAAAAGCCGAAGGGGCACCACTGATCTCTCCCCTCGCCCGCCTGCGGGAGAGGGGTCAGGGAAGAGGGCTAACCCGTGCAAATCCTGATCGTTGCTCCGTCGTGGATCGGCGACACGATTCTCGCCCAGCCGCTGTTCATGCGGCTGCACGAGCGGCATCCACATCTTGCTCTGGATGTGCTGGCACCTGCCTGGACTGCGTCGCTGCTGGCGCGTATGTCAGAGGTGCGCCATATTCTGAAAAATCCTTTTGCCCACGGCGAATTCAATCTTGCCGCACGCTGGCGACTGGGCCGCTCGCTACGCAGTGCCGGCTATGATGAAGTCATCGTCCTGCCAAACTCCTGGAAGTCGGCACTGGCGCCGTTTTTTGCCGGCATTCCGCAGCGCACCGGCTATACCGGCGAGACGCGCATCGGCCTGTTGAATCGCCGCCATCTCGACCCCGACGCCACGACCCTGCCGCAACTCGCGCAACGCTATATGCAACTCGCCGAAGTACCCGGCGTTGCGGTTCATGCTGCGCCATTGCCACAACCGCATCTGATCTCGACGCTGGCGCAGCAGCAAGCGGTGCGTCAGACACTCGGTCTGCCTACCGATGTACAACCAGCGATATTCTGTCCGGGTGCCGAATTCGGCCCGGCCAAGCGCTGGCCTTCGCGTCACTTCGCCGCGCTGGCACGACTGCTGGCTGCGGAAAATATTCCGGTATGGCTACTCGGTTCAAATAAGGATGCGACACTCGGCGACGGTATCGCACAGATGTCACAGGGTGCTGCGCTGAATCTGTGCGGACGTACATCGCTGGAACAGGCCATCGATCTGATCGCCGGCGCGCGCCTGGCGGTGAGCAACGACTCCGGCCTGATGCATGTCGCTGCGGCGCTGGATCGGCCGCTGTATGCGCTCTACGGCTCATCCAGCCCGGCGTATACGCCACCACTTTCGACGCGTGCGAAGATCATCTCGCTGCAAGTAGAATGCAGTCCGTGCTTCAAGCGCGTCTGTCCGCTTGGCCACTTCAAGTGTATGGAACAACTGCAAGCAGAACTCGTCATGCAGCATATAAAAGCACAAATACTGGCCCCGACCTGACGCACATGAGTTTCCAGAAACCGACCTACTCCAGCCCGCAGGATGCCGAAGCCGCCTTCTACGATGCGCTGCAACGCGCCGATCTGGAAGCGTTCATGGCGGTCTGGGCAGAGGACGAGGAAATCATCTGCATCCTCCCCGGCGGCCCGCGCCTGACCGGCTACGCGAGCATTCGTGAAACCTGGCGGCGAATCTTCGAAACCGGCCGGCGCTTCTCTATCGAAATATCGCAGCCCGTCATCCTGCAAGGCATGCTGGTTACGGTGCACAATCTGTACGAGCAGATCACTCTGAAAGGTCCCTCGGCAAACTCAAAATCTGAAGCCGAAACCGGAGTCGGACAAGCTTCACCCATCCTCGCCACCAATATTTATATTCGTGGCGCACTTGGCTGGCGCCTGCTGGTGCATCACGCTTCGCCGACACCGCCGGAGGCGGCCAACGAAATTTCCAAGACGCTGCATTGAGCAGACCTCAAGACAACAAAATACCGATCAACACTTCGCCATTCCATCCAGAGGAAATCTCATGAACATCCCCGCCCCGGAAATTTTCAAGGCTTACGATATTCGCGGCATCGTCGGCAAAACGCTGACGCCCGAGGCAGTGCGTGCCATCGGTCAGGCGCTCGGCTCGGAAGCGGCAGCGCGCAAACAGAAAACCATTGCCATCGGCCGTGACGGTCGCCTGTCCGGGCCGCAACTAGCAGCGGCGCTGGCCGAAGGCATCAACGCCGCCGGCATCGATGTACTGGATATCGGCTGCGTACCGACGCCGCTCGCCTACTTCGCCGCCTACCAGCTCGGCACCCACAGCGCAGTGTCGGTGACCGGCAGCCACAACCCGCCCGACTACAACGGGCTGAAGATGGTACTCGGTGGTGAGACGCTGTATGGCGAGCAGATCCAGGCGCTGCGCCGGCGCATCGAAACCGGCGACGTTGTGCACGCCAAACGCCCCGGCAAGCTCAGACATGCCGACGTGCGCAAGGCCTATCTCGACCGCATCGTCGGTGATGTCAAACTCGCGCGGAAGATGAAGATCGTCGTCGACTGCGGCAACGGTGTGGCCGGCGAACTGGCACCGGAACTGTTCCGCCGCATGGGCTGCGAAGTGATCCCGCTGTTCTGCGAAATTGACGGCAACTTTCCAAACCATCATCCCGATCCGTCGAAGCCGGAAAACCTGCGCGACGTCATCCGTACACTCAAGGAATCCGACGCGGAACTCGGCCTGGCCTTTGACGGTGACGGCGACCGCCTCGGCGTCGTTACCAGAGATGGCGAGATCATCTACCCCGACCGGCAACTAATGCTGTTCGCTGCCGACGTGCTGACGCGCAATCCCGGCGCACAGATTATCTACGACGTAAAGTGCACGCGTAATCTCGCCCCGGCCATCCGCCATCAGGGCGGCGTGCCGCTGATGTGGCAAACCGGTCATGCCATCATCAAGGCCAAGCTCAAGGAATCCGGCGCCGCGCTGGCCGGCGAGATGAGCGGCCACATGTTCTTCAAGGAACGCTGGTACGGTTTCGACGACGGCCTGTACACCGGCGCCCGCC
>DAOLZE010000234.1:0-4121 GCA_035426125.1 Rhodocyclaceae bacterium | reverse complement strand
AGGATGCGGACGGCCATCTGTACTTCATCTCCCGCAAGGACGACCTCATCAAGACCGGTGGTGAGCGTGTGGGTCCTCGTGAAGTTGAGAACGTTATATACGAGCTTGAAGCGGTCCAGGAATCGGCAGTGATTGGTGTGCCGGATCCGATCCTTGGCAATGCAATCAAGGCGTTCATCGTACTGCGCGAAGGGATGAGCCTTTCTGAGGTCGAGGTGGTCAGGTATTGCCAGAAGCGGATGGAGAATTTCATGGTACCAAAGCACGTTGTCTTTCTTCCCTCGCTTCCCAAGACCACCACAGGAAAGATCAGCAAGAGGGGACTAGCATGAGTTCGAGATTTGGCCCGGAGTCGCTGAAGCTGGACTGTGACACCGAGGTGACGCGCATAGCAGGTGCCATACGACAGCAATTGCGGCAAATCCGCCGCAAGGGAGTTGTGCTCGGGCTCTCGGGAGGTGTCGATAGCGCGGTAACCGCGGCGCTGGCGGTTCGATCGCTCGGCGCGGAGCGCGTATTCGCTCTGTTCATGCCGGAAGCAGATTCCGACCCACTATCCCTTCGACTTGGCCAGATGGTCGCTGCCCAGCTTGGTATCCGCAGCACACTCGAAGACATTGCGCCGGCACTCGATGGTCTGGGTTGTTATGAACGACGCAATGAGGCTGTCGCATCGGTTATCCCTGAGTTTCGCCCCGACTGGAAGTTCAAGCTCGTCTTGCCTGCGCACCAACACTCCGGTTTCAACTTCTTCACTGTCGTTGCGCAAAGTCCGGAAGGGGTAGAGCGGCGAGCCAGGCTGCCCTTGGATGCCTATCTTGCGATACTGGCGGCCACAAACTTCAAGCAGCGCGTTCGCAAGATGGTTGAGTACCATTGGGCGGATCGTCTTAATTTCGCAGTTGCAGGAACGCCGAACCGCCTTGAATACGATCAAGGATTCTTCGTGAAGCAAGGAGACGGCGCGGCAGATCTGAAGCCAATTGCGCACTTGTACAAGACACAGGTGTACCAGCTCGCAGAGTACTTGGGGGTGCCCGAAGAAATCCGCGAACGAGCGCCGACAACAGATACGTACTCATTACCGCAAGGGCAGGACGAGTTCTACTTCTCGCTGCCGTACCACTTGCTGGACCTTTGCCTTTTTGCCCGAAATCACGGCATTGCGGCATCCGATGTGGCCGAGGCAACCGGACTCACGATTCAGCAGGTGGAGGAAACGTTTAGAGAAATTGATGTGAAGCGTTCGACGACGCGCTACCAGCATCTCTCGCCCTTTCTTGTCGAAGAAGTTCCAGACGTCGGATAGAGGGGAGGGAAGAGCGCAATGTCCTACGATCCACAAGGCTATTGGCAAGAACGGTACCGAGACGCGAGTCTACGAAGCTCGGGGCACCGTGACCTGCCCGAGGCGTACAACCTGTGGCTCTACAAGCGCAAAAGGCAGGTTCTGCAACATGCCATCCGCGATTTGGGGCGTTCAATATCTGGTGCTCGCGTCCTCGAAGTGGGCGTGGGATTGGGTGCGTATGTCGAATTCTTTCGCGCAGCGGGAGCAGCACGGTTTGTTGGGACTGACATCGTTCCGCACGCTGTGTCGCTGTTGCGGCAGCGTTATTCGGGCGTCGAGTTTATCGAGCGCGACGTGACGGAGCCTGGGCTTAGAGATGCCGTCGGCGAGTTCGACCTTGTCGCGGCCCTTGATGTCTTCTACCACGTCGTTGATGATCGTAAGCTCGTGTCCGCGTTGGGCTTTATTGCCGAAGCGCTGGCCCCCAATGGCCTCCTCGCAATCCACGATGTATTCTTGCACAGACCTAGTGAAGACCACGGCTATATCCGATGGCGCTCGCTTGAGGACTGGGAGCGCCTGCTGGCTTCCGCCAACCTCGTTGTCGCCGATCGGCGACCAATCTATTTTACGATGGTACAGGCGAACGAGACAAGTTCGCGCTTCGAGGCCGCACTTCTCGAAGCTCTCTGGAGACTTGCGGAGCCTTTTCGACGTCGCCTGCCGGGTGTCGCAGGGGCCGCTGCCTTTGTCCTCGACAACATTGCTGGGTTTGTCCGGCGTGAAGGGCCCTCCATGGAACTGATGCTTGTTCGCAAGAGAGTTGGCGCAACATGAAGTCAAAGGTCGCCGGATGGCGGATTTTGATGAGCGGGCGGGAGGCGAATGAGTTTGACCGCCACATTGCCGAAAGCCGCGCTCGGGTGGTCATCGTCAACCCATTCGCCTACCTCGGCATGCCGAAATCCGTCCGGGCTGGACAAATTGCGCCCGCTGTCTGAATCAGGATGGGAAAGGGGATGATTGATGCCGAGAATCGCGAACCTGGATCATTGTTGTATAAGTAAATACTAATTAAGTGGTAACGCCGTTTGTAAGCGTAATGGAGGACACCTCAAATGAAGTCGCTTTTCTGGTCGCTACGGGAAGAAATTAGGGCTGCGATACTTTCGCTGCTGACTTGGCTTCCTACGGGACTCGGAGTAATCGCCCGTCGCCGTCTGTTGCGCCACTTTCTCGGGTGCGTTGGGGCAAATGCCAGAATTCTCTCTGGACTGCGTCTGACGAATCCCGAGAAGATTCGCATCGGGTCCAACTGTAACTTCAATCACAACGTATACATCGCCGGCGGCGGGGAGGTGACGATTGGCGATTGGGTTGGTTTCGGACCCGACGCGAAGATCTGGTCAGTAAGTCATCGCTTTGACGATCCGGACAGTCCATGGCAAAAGCAAGGATGGATCCGGAATCCGGTCATAATCGGGGACGACGTTTGGGTCGCTGCGAATGTTTTCGTAATGCCAGGGGTGACTATCGGACATGGGGCGATCCTTTCTGCCGGCAGCGTTGTCAATAAGTCGATCCCCCCGTTTGCAATTGTCGCAGGCAATCCAGCCCGCGTCATTGGGTGGAGACGGCCACAAGTAAGTGCCGCGGAAGAGGAGGTGCCTTCCGGCCGCAGTTCTGCAACTATCACACAACTCACGGAGCATTTCCGTCGCAGTGGGAACTCACTTGGCCAAGCGGCTTCCCCTCAGGTTCAAGCCTAAGGTTACAGCCATGGCGCACATTACAGATATGAAGCGTCGGCAAGTCGTCGTCGCCAGCCTCACAACGGTCGTTGCTGCCAGTCTTGGCGCTTGCAGTGACAGTGCAGTTCCCGCCAGCGTTGACAACTCGGCACTAGCCGTCGCCGCTCGGCGCATTGCGGAGATTCGAGTGCTGTTCGCGCATCAGTCGGTTGGCGTGGATGTCTTGCATGGCGTGGAGGCATTGGCGCAAGAGGTACAGGTTCCAATCCGCATTGTGGATCTCAAGGATATTTCGCACGATGGCGGTCCCGGCATATTTCACTTCAGGGTCGGCGAGAACGGAAAGCCCGAAACAAAGGTGGATGCATTTGTGGAACTCTTGAGTCGTGCTGAGCGCCCGCTTTTCGATGTGGCCATCCTTAAACTGTGCTACGTGGACCTCGACGTTACCGATAAAGGCAGGGCAAAGTCCCTGTTTGGATATTTCGCGGATGCTCATCGAAAACTTCAACTGACCAGACCTGACGTTCGTCTGGTTCCCGCGACGATGCCTCTGAGGGCCGACGTCAATACTTGGAAGACGCCTATTCGTCGTCTGATTGGCATGGGAGCTTACGGTGATGCAGAGAACATTGTGCGAAATGTCTACAACGGTGAAGTGCGCAACACTTTTCGCGGGACATCGATCTTTGACATCGCAAACGCTGAGTCAATGGAAGGGCAGCCTGGCCGGCAAAGCGGATTTATTCAGAACGGCCAGTTCATGCAAACCCTGTCTTCATTGAATACACGTGACGGAGGGCATCTGAACGAGCTTGGAAGTCGATTGGCAGGCGCTGAGTTCATACGTGCTGTGGCAAATGCGCTCACCTTGCCGTGACTGGACCCAACCTTGATACGGCTTAGTAATTCTAATTCCTGATTACTGGTGCAGGCCGGCCGTCGATCTGCTCGAGAGGAAGCGCATCAGCGGCCACAAGAATCGGTCGCTGGTCGAGCACTACGGCCACCAGAACGGCGCGCACGAGCTAAAGTCAAATCTGGTGTATGGGATGCGTGTGGCATTGGTTGATCAGGCG
>DAOLZE010000233.1:0-4124 GCA_035426125.1 Rhodocyclaceae bacterium | reverse complement strand
AATACGTCGAAAACAAATCGCGCCTGCCCACCGTCATCGATTTTGTCGATGTCGATTCTGCCAAATGGACGCAATACGCCCCCAAGCATCGCTGGCCAATGTCCTGGCTGTACAAGCGTGAAGGTGAATACCTGCTCGACTACGAGCGCAAGATGGCCGCCCAGGCCGACCGCTCATTTTTTGTCACAGAAGCCGAAGTCGCCCTCTTCGTATCGCTCGCACCGGAATGCAGCGTCAGGGTTGAAGCCATGTGCAATGGCGTCGATGCCGACTACTTCTCGCCCTCCCCCGCCCGCCCATCACCCTTTGTACAGGATGAAATCCCCATCGTTTTCACCGGCGCGATGGACTACTGGCCCAATATCGTTGCCCTCCCCTGGTTTGCCGCCGAAGTTTTGCCGGGTCTGCGCCAGCACCAGCAGCAATCCCGCTTTTACATCGTCGGCCGTAGCCCGACACCTGAAGTTCTGGCACTAGCCAGCGAACACATCGTAGTCACCGGCACGGTGCCCGACGTCCGCCCCTATTTGCAACACGCTGGTGTTGTCGTTGCGCCATTACGCGTGGCTCGCGGCATCCAGAACAAGATTCTCGAAGCCATGGCCATGGAACGCCCGGTGATTGCCACCACCGAGTGCGCTGCTGCGGTCGACGCCGAAAAAGGCTCGGAATTGATCACTGCGACCACGGCTGCGGAATTCATTGCGGCCATTGATACACAGCTGGCCGATCCGGAAACCGCCATTGCCATCGGCCATGCCGCCCGCACCCGGGTCGTCGAACGTTACAGTTGGGAAGCGCACATGAACCACATCGATCGCTATCTACCCACTCCCAACACAGGGAAGTTGATATGACAGCCAGTGCCCCACCGCTCTCCCGATCCTGGCGGCAAGCCCTCATGCTGCTGGTCGCGCTGCTCGGCTGGATAGGTTTCTGCTACTGGGAAACGATCGTGGCGATGGTCGGCATCTGGACACGTTCCGAGACTTACGCCCACGCCTTCGTCGTTCCGCCAATCACCCTCTGGCTAGTTTGGCGACAACGGGCACAAGTTCTTGCCGAACAGCCACGCACCTCATTTTTGCTTGCCATCCCGGTTGCTTTAACCACCTTTCTCTGGCTATTGGGCGAGTTGACCGCAGTCAATGCCCTCACCCAATTCGCGCTGGTCGCCACGCTAGTACTCGCCATCATGGCGCTGCTTGGCACCTCGGTCAGCAAACGTATCGCGTTTCCACTCGCATTCCTGTTCTTTTCCGTACCCATCGGCGACTTCATGCTGCCGAAACTGATGGAATGGACCGCCGCCTTTACCGTCCTCGCCGTACGCGCCAGCGGCATCCCCGTTTATCAGGAAGGGCTGCAGTTCGTCATTCCCTCAGGTAACTGGTCAGTCGTCGAAGCCTGCAGCGGCATCCGCTACATCATTGCTTCAGTCACCGTCGGTACCCTGTTCGCCTATCTCAACTACGTTTCACTGCGCCGCCGACTCATTTTTATCGCCGTCTCGATCATTGTCCCGGTCATCGCCAACTGGCTACGTGCCTACATGATCGTCATGCTCGGACACCTCTCCGGGAACAAGTTGGCGGCCGGTTTCGATCACCTGATCTACGGCTGGGTGTTTTTCGGGATAGTTATCATGATCATGTTCATGATTGGTGCCCGCTGGAGTGAATATGCGCCAGAACCAGATGCAACAATCACTCGCGCAGTGGAACTCCCCACCAAAACCACGAACGTCTGGCTGGCAGCGCTGGCTGTCTCCCTCCTGGCCGCCGCTGGCCCGCTTGGATTTATCGCAATTAACAAAGCAGACCAAGCAACCGAACCTCACCTCTCCTATCTCACAGCACCCGCCGAATGGCGTGAAAGCAGCCCCTTCGCCAGTTGGAAACCCGCTTACGCCAACCCCTCGGCAGAGTTACAAACCGTCTATATCCAGCAAGACAAACCCGTCGGCCTCTATATCGCCTACTACCGTAACCAGGATTACCAGCGCAAACTGGTCACCTCGACCAACACACTGGCCGGCAGCACCGACCATGCCTGGTCAGTCATCGCTCAAGGCCTCACCCCAAGCCATCTGGACAGCCTCCCAACCAAACTGCGCACCGCCGAACTACTCGGCAAGAACACCACTCCGGAAACCCGCCTCATCGTCTGGCAGTGGTACTGGATCAACGGCAAGCTGACCACCTCAGATATCGAAGCCAAGCTTTACACTGCTCTCTCCCGCCTGCGCGGCCAGGGCGACGACTCCGCTGTCATCATGATCTATACGCCTGACATGCATGCCGCCGAGACTCTGCCCGCCTTTGCCGGACAGGCTGCTCAGTCCATTAACCAGTTGCTGGCCAGCACTCGGGCGGCACGATGAAAAGCGACCCACGCCCGCTAATCGCTCACGTGATGTACCGCTTCGATACGGGCGGTCTGGAAAACGGCATCGTTAATTTGATCAATCACATGCCGGCCGAGCGCTATCGTCATGCGGTGATTGCCCTCACCGAAGTTACCGACTTCCGTAAACGTATCCAGCGCGACGACGTTCAGTTCATCTCGCTCAACAAAGCCCCCGGCCATGGCATCTGGCTTTATCCCAAGCTGTTCAAGCTCTTTCGAGAACTACGCCCGGCCGTCGTCCATAGCCGCAATCTGGCCGCACTGGAAGTCCAGCTCCCCGCCTGGCTAGCTGGCGTTCCAGTACGCATTCATGGCGAACATGGCCGTGACGTGGGTGATCTTGACGGCTCCAATGTCACCCTGCAACGCGTCCGACGCTTTTATCGCCCCTTTGTGAGTTATTACCTGGCACTCTCGCGTGACCTCGCTGAATATCTAAGCGGTATTATTCGGGTTCCAAAAAACAAAGTGCTTCAGGTCTATAACGGTGTCGATGCCCTACGCTTTCATCTTGGCCAGCCCGATCAAAGCATCGCAGGCTGCCCATTCTCGCGCCCGGCCCACTGGCTGCTCGGTACGGTAGGCCGCATGCAGACTGTCAAGGATCAGCCCACACTGGCTCGCGCCTTCATTCGGGCACTGCAGATAGAACCTTCGCTGAAACAACGTTTGCGACTAGTCATGGTCGGCGATGGTCCGTTGCGAGCCGAATGCCAACAGTTGCTCGCCAGCGCTGGTGTCGCCGAACTTGCCTGGCTACCAGGTGAGCGGAACGACATCCCGGACGTCATGCGTGGACTCGATGGTTTTGTTCTCCCCTCATTGGCCGAAGGAATCTCCAATACCATTCTAGAAGCAATGGCCTCTGGTCTCCCGGTCATTGCCACCAATGTCGGTGGCAATGCCGACATTGTTACCGCCGGAAGTACGGGAGAAATAGTGCCATCGGCTGACCCCGAAGCCATGGCGCAACAGATCATCCTCTTTGCAACCCAGCCAGATCTTGCAAAAAATATGGGCAACACCGGCCGTAGCACCATTGAACAAAGATTCAGCATGGAAGCCATGGTCACAGCCTACGAGGGTGTCTACGACAAGCTTCTTCAGCACACCAGTGCAATCAATAACACAGGCTTACTAGAAAGCGTCATTCCCGCAAAAGCGGAAATCCACATAGCCTCAGAAACTGAATCTTCAATACAACACAAATAAAAAATTACCCCAAAAAAAGTACCAACAGGAAAAACCATGTGCGGCATAACCGGCATTTTTGACACCCGAGGCAAACGCGATATCGATCGTGCGGTACTCCATCGCATGAACGAATCGCAATTCCATCGCGGCCCGGACGAAGGCGGCCTGCATCTCGAACCCGGTGTCGGGCTTGGCCACCGCCGCCTGTCGATCATCGACCTCTCCACCGGCCAGCAGCCGCTCTACAACGAAGACCAAAGCGTCTGCGTCGTCTTCAACGGCGAAATCTATAACTACCAGGCACTCATCCCGGAACTGCAGGCCCTCGGCCACACCTTCCATACGCGCAGCGACACTGAAGTCATCGTCCATGCCTGGGAATCCTGGGGCGAAAAATGCGTCGACCGCTTCCGTGGCATGTTCGCCTTCGCCCTTTGGGATCGCAACCGCGAAACCCTCTTCCTCGCCCGCGACCGCCTCGGCGTCAAGCCGCTCTACTACGCCCTGCTTGACGACGGCAC
>DAOLZE010000232.1:0-4137 GCA_035426125.1 Rhodocyclaceae bacterium | reverse complement strand
GTTTCATGGCGAACTGCGGGGCTGGCGTGTTGCGAAGTGTTTTGTGGTTCATGGCATTACCTCCGGATATTGGGCTAGACAAACAAGAATCGACCTTCACACCTCAAAGTATTTCTCAAAACAGTTTGCTTGCATCGAGCCAGGCGCGGGTGCTGTGCTGGCCGCTGCCGTCGCTGTTATTGCCATTAACATCACGACCGGCATTGCTGCCAAGCGGTGTGGCGATGGTGAGGGCAATGTTCCAGTCGCCGGGCCGATTCCAGGCCACTCCGATACCGGCACCGCTGAGCTGGTAGCTGTTCGGCGTATTTCCAATACCGGGCCATGGATTGCGGTGCAGACGAATATTGCCGCTATCGAGGAAACCGAATGCCTGCCAGCCATCCGCGATCGGACGGCGCAGTTCCACCTTCATCAACCAGCCTTCGTCACCGTTGGCTTCATTGACAGGGTAGGCGCGCACACCGGCCGGACCGCCCAGCGACATCTGTTCGGAACTATCGAGATTTTTATCGGCCCACTGAACAGCCAGCTTGAGGCTCAGGGTGAAATCGCCGTCGAGACGTTGCAGCCGCAAAGCCTGGCCGCTGAGCTTGTTGTAGGTTCCCTGCGCTTTCAGATTTTGATCGGCCGCCAGGTCGGTGGCAATCCCGTTCAGATCGAGCTTGCCATGAACGAAACCGACCGCATATTGAGTGAGGCCACCGCCCTGCCAACCGTCGATCTCGTCGCCCGACAGCGTGAAATTGAGGGCATCGACATTGTGACGACGAATGGCGATGCCCAGGCTGTCGTCGGCGCTGCGACGCGCATCCAGTCCGCCACTCAGGTTCAGATTGCTGTCCTGGGAACGCACGATCGGATAACTGATGTCGGCTCCGCCACTGCTGGCACGACCCTTTGCATCGAGTGCAGCGAAGCGGTCGCCGAGGTGATAAGTCAGTTCGGACAGGCGCAGATTGAGCCGTGTGCCGTTGGCCGCCAGCGGCACGCCGTAACTGACGCGGACACTGTTGAGGTTGTTGGCTACCAGCGCGCGCGCATCGAGACGGTCGCCGCGACCGCTGAGGTCGTTGAGCGCCAGGCCGCCGGAAAGTTGCATCACGCCGGTCGCCTTGACGCCCTGGTTGTTCAGACCCAGATCGCCGGTCACGAAGTTGGTGTCCTCGACTTTGATGTTAAGGCGCGTCTCGCCGATCTTGTCGCCGGCTTCCAGAATCCCCGTCGTGCGTATGCCGGACAGATCGTTGGCCAACAACAGGTTGCGCTCCAGTGTGACGGCCGCGAGCGGTTGGCCGATCGGCATATCTGCCGTGACCATCTCATTTACGAAATCAGCATCGGCACGCATAGCCTGGCTTTTGTCGATCTGCACAGCACCCAGCCGACCTTCGATGACGACGATGCGCACAACGCCGGAGGTGATGTCCTGTTCGGGTAGATACACGCGGGCAAACCAGCCGAGCGTTCGGTAATGCTCGGCCAGCCGCTGTGCGGCCTGTTCGAGATCGGTGAAGGTGAGGGATTTGCCGACCTGATCATTCAGCAAAGCGCCCAGCTCAGCCGCCGGGACCAGCGTTGCGCCTTCAATACTGAAGGATTTCACGGTGACCGTAACCCCCTTGGCAGCCTGCTTCATTGGCACGGGCGGCGCCAGCAACTGTGGGGCAGGCACCGGACGACGCAGGTCGCGCTCCGCCTCACGTTGCAGCGTTCCGGCATCAGGAATATTCGGCGGGGTTTGGGCGGATACGGCAGCAGCGGCACCGAACATTACTAAAGTCATAAACCCATGCTGACGGTATGGCCTACCAAGCGTGAATACCATTACATCTACCCCTTCGACATATTAATAAAGCATTAAGAAAATTACTTTTTACTTATATAAATAATAACATAACAAAGAAAATAGCAATGATTTTTGGATAATTTTCGGATAACTTTCGGACAAACGGCACAGGCATCCAGACCAATGGCACAGGACAATTGCATCAGGGCATTCCCGCGCTGCGGGCTTGCCCGTTCAAGTGCCACAGAGGATAATTCGCCCCTTGCCCTCCCCACGACATGACCAGCTACCTTTTCATCCTGCTCGGCGCCGTTCTCGTCAATAACGTCGTCTTTACCCGCATTCTCGGCCTGTGCCCGTTTCTCGGCGTGTCGAAGAAGCTGGAGACAGCGCTTGGCATGGCTGCGGCGACAACCTTTGTGCTAACGGTGGGTTGCGGTACCAGCTACGTCATCGACCGCTGGCTGCTGCATCCCTTCGATCTCGAATACCTGCGCACGCTCTCATTCATCGTCACCATCGCGGCAATTGTCCAGCTCACCGAACTGGTCATCCAGAAAACCAGCCCGCTGCTGCATCAGGTGCTTGGCATCTATCTGCCGCTGATTACCACCAACTGCGCGGTGCTCGGTATTCCGCTGCTGAACATTACCCTGCATCACAATTTTTTCGAATCACTGCTGTTCGGTTTCGGCAGTTCGATCGGTTTTTCGCTGGCGCTGATCCTGTTCGCCGGCATCCGCGAGCGTCTTGAAGGCGCCGACACACCGGTCTACTTTCGCGGCAACGCCATCGCTCTGATTACCGCCGGTCTGATGAGCCTGGCCTTCATGGGCTTTGCCGGCCTCGACAAGTTCCGCTGATGCTGAGCGCGATCCTCGTCATGGCGCTGGGTGCCATTCTGCTCGGTGGCGCGCTCGGCTATGCGTCGGTCAAGTTCAAGGTTGAAGGCGATCCACTGGTCGAAAAAATCGACGCCATTCTTCCGCAAACGCAGTGCGGTCAGTGCGGCTTCCCCGGCTGCAAGCCATATGCCCAGGCGATTGCCAAGGGCGAAGCCGAGATCAATCAGTGCCCACCGGGCGGTGAGGAAGGCATCCGCAAACTCGCCGACCTGCTCGGCCGCGAGTTCAAGCCGCTCTCCGCCGAACATGGCGAAGAAAAACCGAAGAGCGTTGCCTTCATCGATGAGAACGTCTGCATCGGCTGCACGTTGTGCATCCAGGCCTGTCCGGTTGACGCCATCGTCGGCGCGGCCAAGCAGATGCACACCATCGCCACGGAATTGTGCACCGGCTGCGAACTGTGCGTGCCGCCCTGCCCCGTCGATTGCATCGCCATGGTACCAACCGGCGAGACGGTAGAGACCTGGAAGTGGAAGTATCCGGTGATCACCTTGAAGAAGGTCGCGTGATGTTGAAGCTCTTCAACTTCAACGGCGGCGTCAAGCCGGACTACCACAAGGCGGCGTCGACCGGCCTGCCAATCGGCGCTGTACCGTTGCCGGCAGAGCTGGTCATCCCGTTGCACCAGAGCATCGGCGGCACACCGCAGCCGCTGGTGACGGTCGGCGAAAAAGTGTTGAAAGGCCAACGCATCGGCGCCGCTGACGGCAATGTTTCTGCCGCCGTGCATGCCTCCACATCGGGCACCATCAAGGCCGTCGAAATGCGCCGCATGCCGCATCCGTCGGGGCTTTCCGCGCTGTGCGTAGTGATTGCACCGGACGGCGAAGAGGGCTGGATCGAGCGCATGGCTTTCGATTATCGCAACGCCACACCCGATGTCCTGCGCGATTATCTGCGCGATGCCGGCATCGTCGGCCTGGGCGGTGCGGTGTTTCCAAGCCATCTCAAACTGACGCCCGGCAAAGCGGGCCGGCTCGACACACTGGTCATCAACGGTGCCGAATGCGAACCGTTCATCACCTGCGACGACATGCAAATGCGCGAGCGCGCCGACGGCATTATCCGTGGTGTGATGATCATGCAGGAAGCGCTGTGCGCCGGCGAAGCGCTGATCGGCATCGAAGATAACAAGCCGGAAGCCATCGCCGCCATGCAATCCGCCGTGCAGCGACTCGATGCGACGCAGGTACGGATCGTCGCCGTGCCGACGCGCTATCCGGCGGGCGGTGCCAAGCAGTTGATCCGCGTGTTGACCGGCATTGAGGTACCGCACGGCAAACGCTCCACCGACTACGGGGTGCAGTGCTTCAACACCGGCACGGCGTTTGCGATCCACGAGGCCATCGAACTCGGCCAGCCGCTGATTTCGCGCATCGTCACCGTCGCCGGCAACGTTGCCACGGCACGCAATTTCGAAGTGCCCTTCGGCGTGCCGATGCG
>DAOLZE010000231.1:0-4150 GCA_035426125.1 Rhodocyclaceae bacterium | reverse complement strand
ATCGTCAGCCATCTGCATTCGGTCAATGACATCCCGCCCTGGCGCGAGGTCTATAACGCCCTGCTGCCGGAAGTCACACGTTTCTATTCCGAACTCGGCCAGAACCAGGCACTCTTCGCCAAACTCAAGGTACTGCGTGCCAGCGTCGAATACCAACACCTCAATACCACGCAACAGCGCATCATCGACAACGACATCCGCGACTTCAGCCTCTCCGGTGCTGATCTGGCGGAAACCGACAAGCCGCGCTTCCAGTCAATTCAGGAAGAACTTGCCGCACTCGGCGCGAAGTTCTCAGAAAATCTGCTCGACGCCACCAACGCCTTTGGCGAATATGTTGCGGACGAAGCCGCGCTTGCCGGGATTCCCGCCGATGTTTGCCAGGCTGCGCGAGAAGCCGCAGAAAAGGAAGGCAAACCCGGCTGGAAATTTACGCTGCATGCGCCGTCCTATGGCCCCCTGATGCAATATGCCGACGACCGTGCGTTACGTGCACGCATGTACCGCGCCTACGCCACACGCGCCTCCGAGCATGGCAAGCCGGACTACGACAACACGCCGCTGATCGTCAAGCTACTCAAGCTGCGCAACGAAGCCGCACGCATGCTCGGCTACAAAAATTACGCCGAAGTTTCGCTGGTACCGAAGATGGCCGAAACACCACAGCAGGTCGCCGATTTCATGCGCGAAATCGCCGCCAAGGCACGGCCCTTCGCCGAGAAAGATGTGACCGAACTGCGCGAATTCGCGGCCAGTGAACTCGGCATGCCTCAACTCGAAAGCTGGGATCTGGCCTGGGCCGCCGAGAAACTCAAGCAGGCGCGTTACGCCTTCTCCGATGAGGAAGTAAAACAATACCTGCCCGAGCCGCAAGTGCTGGCCGGCCTGTTCCGCGTCATTGAATCGCTGTTCGGTGTGCAACTCGCAGCAGATCAGGCGCCGGTCTGGCATCCCGAGGTGCGCTTTTTCCGTATCGAACGCAATGGCAAGCTGATCGGCCAGTTCTACCTTGATCTCTACGCTCGCGACGAAAAGCGTGGTGGCGCCTGGATGGACGAAGCGATCACGCGTCGACGCATGGCCAATGGTGGCATTCAGACGCCGGTGGCTTATCTCAACTGTAATTTCTCATCACCCGTTGGAGGCAGGTCCGCCTGCTTCACTCATGACGAAGTCATCACCCTGTTCCACGAGTGCGGCCACGGCCTGCATCATCTGCTCACCGAAGTCGAAGAACTCGCCGTATCAGGCATTCACGGCGTCGAGTGGGATGCTGTCGAACTGCCCAGCCAGTTCATGGAAAACTTCTGCTGGGAATGGGAAGTCCTCGCCGGCATGACACGCCACGTCGATAGCGGTGCAACCCTGCCGCGCGCACTCTACGACAAGATGCTGGCGGCGAAGAATTTCCAGAGCGGCATGGCGACGCTACGCCAGGTCGAGTTCTCGTTGTTCGACCTTTTGCTGCACAGCGACTTCGCGCCAGATGGTGACAAGAGTGTGCTGGACCTGCTCGATGAAGTACGCCGCGAAGTGGCCGTCATCATCCCGCCCGAATGGCAACGTTTCCCGCACAGTTTCTCGCACATTTTTGCCGGCGGCTATTCGGCCGGTTACTACAGTTACAAATGGGCGGAAGTGCTGTCTGCCGATGCCTATGCCGCTTTCGAGGAAATTGCCGTGCATTCTGGCAGCGTGCTGGACAAGGCCGTTGGCGAAAAATTCTGGCGCGAAATCCTTGCCGTTGGTGGCTCACGCCCGGCGCTCGAATCGTTCCGCGCCTATCGTGGCCGCGAACCGAGTGTCGATGCATTACTGCGCCACAATGGTATGATTGAAGTCTAATTTATCAGGAGGACGCCGTCATGCTGTCACGTTTTTCCGCCGGGATGATGTTGTTGATCTGCATTTCATTACCACTGAATACTCAGGCACAAGATCAATCTGCCTACCGCTGGGTCGACAAGGATGGTCGTGTGCATTACTCGGATCAGCCACCAATGCCTGCAGAAGCAAGCAAGAGCGAACACCGGAGGTTCGTTTCCGGCACAACGGATGACGTATCTGCAGAGGCCATCTCCATGAAGAGAGCCCTACGGGATTTTCCACTGACGCTCTACACTGCGCCAACCTGCAAAGAAGGGTGTCAGTTAGCCCGTGAATTTCTGGGTCAGCGCAATATCCCCTATTCCGAGAAAACTATTCAGACTCGTGAAGACTTGGACGGTTTCAGGAATTACACTGGCCTCACGGATCCAATCGTTCCTCTGTTGCTGGCGGGCGGGATCGGTGGCAAAGTCGAAAAAGGTTTTGAAGCGAATGCTTGGCGAAAATTTCTTGAAGCGTCAGGCTATCCGGGGAAAAGTGCTGGGGCCTCAAAATCGACACTGGGATCCTCCACCCCCAAGCCTTCTGACGCAAGATAGCCTCAAGTCTGAGACCATCGTCCCCGGAAACTACCCCGGCACCTTCAATCCTCTTTGATTACGGGATCTTGAAGATCAAGGTAGCTGACCAACTTTTCACCGTCAAGGAAATAGCGATTTAAAAAATCCGACGCATATCTACTTTCAATACAGAGGGAAATCATGGCCCATATCGTTATCCTGGGAGCAGGCATCGGCGGGATGCCTACTGCATACGAAATGAAGCACTTGCTTCGCGATGGCCATCGTATCACTGTTGTATCAAACACCAATACGTTTCATTTTGTCCCATCAAACCCCTGGGTTGCCGTCAATTGGCGGACACGCAATGCAGTTGAATTCAATGTGGCGCCATATCTGGAACGTCAGGGCATTGCATTCGATGGCAGCGGCGCGAAGCGCCTTCATCCCGAGCGTAATCAAGTCGAACTGGGCGATGGACGCATGCTCGACTATGATTTTCTGGTGATTGCGACCGGCCCGAAACTCGCTTTTGATGAAATAGAAGGCATGGGCCCCGATGGATATACCCAATCGATCTGTCATGTCGATCATGCGACAAACGCAGGGCAGGCGTGGGACAAGTTCGTCGCTGTACCCGGTCCGATTGTTGTCGGCGCGGTACAAGGCGCATCATGCTTTGGCCCCGCCTACGAGTTTGCTTTCATCATGGATACCGACTTGCGCAAGCGCAAAATTCGCAACCGCGTGCCGATAACCTATGTAACCTCCGAACCCTACATCGGCCACCTTGGCCTCGGTGGTGTCGGCGACTCAAAATCCATGCTGGAATCGGCATTGCGCAAGCGGCATATCAATTGGATTTGCAATGCAAAGGTACTCAAGGTCGAAGATGGCAAGATGCAGATCGCCGAGCATGACGAAAACGGCGCGGTCAAAAAGCAGCATGAGTTGTCATTTGCGTATTCAATGATGTTGCCAGCCTTCAAGGGCATCGATGCGGTATTCGGTATCGAAGGCCTGACCAATCCACGCGGCTTCATTCTGATCGACGAGCATCAGCGTAATCCGAAATACAAGAATATCTACGCAGTTGGTGTTTGTGTTGCGATACCACCTGTCGAAGTCACGCCAGTACCGACCGGTGCGCCAAAAACCGGCTACATGATCGAATCGATGGTGGCCGCCGTCGCCCATAATATTCAAGAGGAATTGCAGGGGCGTGAGCCGGGCGCCAAGGCGACCTGGAATGCAATCTGCCTGGCTGATTTTGGCGATAACGGTATCGCATTCGTCGCATTGCCGCAGATCCCGCCACGCAATGTCAATTGGTACGCAGAAGGCAAATGGGTGCATCTGGCGAAGATCGTGTTTGAAAAATATTTCATCCACAAGATGAAGAAGGGCAATTCAGAGCCGATTTACGAGAAGTATGTATTGAAGGCGTTTGGAATATTCAGGCTCAAGGGCAAATAAGCGCAGGATGTGCAGAAACACCCGGAACACCTTGCCCGGATTGCACCCTGCACTAGCCGTAAAACAACGACACCCCGAGCAACAGCGGCGCCAGAATGGTGGCGACAACATTCGCACCAAGATAGCGAGGATGGCTACCGATATTCTTGCCGTATTTGATGGCGCCTTGCCAGGCAAAAAACGCCAAAGGCAGCGGTAACAAGGCGATCAGGCTCAATGCAGGAAAATAACCAAGCAGCACACTGGCCAGAAGGACCACCATCGTAATCAAGACAAATACCACGCAG
>DAOLZE010000230.1:0-4166 GCA_035426125.1 Rhodocyclaceae bacterium | reverse complement strand
ACGATGAAGGCGAACACGATCACCATCAGGTAAGACACGATTACCGGCCGGTCCAACTGATTGATCGAGTCAATCAGGAGCTTGCCGGAGCCCGGCCAGGCGAAAATCGTCTCGGTGATGATTGAAAACGCGATCAGGCCACCAAACTCCAGCCCGATGACAGTGACAATCGGAATCATGATGTTTTTCAGCACGTGCACACCAATCACCCGGCCCTGTGACAAGCCCTTGGCACGCGCGAATTTTACGTAGTCCTGCAACAGCGCCTCGCGCGTCCCAGCGCGCGTGAGTCGAATCAGCAGCGACAGCTTTAGCAGTGCCAGGTTGAATGCCGGCATCAGCAAATGCGTGATGCCGTCCCAGGTGAGAAAGCTGACCTGCAGCCCCAGCACGGTGACGGTATCGCCCCGCCCGCTTGACGGTAGCCACCCTAGCTGGATAGAAAAGAACATGATCAGTACCAGGCCCACCCAGAACGTTGGTAACGAGAAGCCAACAATCGAGCCAGCCATGATCGAACGGCCGATGAAGCCATCCGGCTTCAGGCCGGCATACAGGCCGAGCGGAATCCCCAGCGTCACTGCGATGAACAGCGCAGTGAAGGCAAGCTCCAGGGTCGCCGGAAGCTTGGAGAGAATTAGCGTCAGCGCGGGGGTGCCGAAGACGAACGATTTACCCAGGTCGCCGGTGAACGCACCCTTCAGGAATACCAGGTATTGCTGGTAAAGCGGCTTGTCCAGGCCGAGCGAAATGGTTGCGCGCAGGCGCTCGACCTCGTCGGCCTGCGGATTCACCAGCAGTTCAATCGGATTGCCGATCGCATAAACGCCGACAAATACCAGCATCGACATCACCAGCAACACAAAAGCAGACTGGAACAAACGTCTTATGGCGTAGGCGAGCATGAGTGAACGGCGTTATGAAGTCAGGGTGGGATCGGTGGGCAATGAGCTAGACCACCAAGGGAACAGATTGCATCTTAATCGATCCAGCAGGCTTGTCGTACCGATATGCGGCGCGATCCCCGGCCGGAAGACCGATGCACCCAATTCAGCATGGAAATATGGAAAACCGTACACGCCTGAAGGCGAAAGAAAACGGCGCATTTCGGTGCGCCGTTCAGGTCAAGCGGTGCGCCCAGACTACTTCGCGGGCTTCAGGCCCATCGCGAGGGTGTATTGGTCGGTGCGCGGCGTATACTTCACGCCCTTTACCGTCGCCCATGTCGAAACTTCATAGTGCAGCGGGATCAGGCCGACATCGCCCATTACCATCTCCGCGGCCTGCTGGATCATGGTCTCGCGCTTCTTGTCGTCCATCGTGACCAAGGCTTCTGACAGTACCTTGTCAAAGGCCGGGTTCGAATATCGTCCGCGGTTGGTGACTCCCATCCCCTTCGCGGAATCGTAGGTTGCAAGCAGGGAGCGCATGGATGAGCCCTGTTCGCCCGACTCGGTTCCCCAGCCGAGCACCATATAGCCAAATTCAAGCTTGGTCGCACGCGTGAAGTAAACGTTTGATGGCATGGTTTCTACCTTGGCATCGATGCCGATGCGCGAATAGAACTGTGCCAACGCCTGTACCACGTTGGCATCATTGATATAGCGATTGTTCGGCCCATGCAATGTCATTGCAAACCCGTTTGGGTAACCTGCTTCGGCGAGCAGTTTTTTTGCTCCCTCGGGATCAAATTTTGCCGGTTTAAGCTTCTTGCTGGTTCCATAGAAAAAGTCAGGCAGCAACTGTGCCGCAGCAACGGCCTTCTTTTCCATTACGCGGTCGACGATTGCATCGCGATTAACCGCCATTGACAGGGCCCGTCGTACTCGGACATCGCGGAACGGATTCTTGTCGAGCGGTTTTCCGTCCTTCCCGGTGACAAACGGCGGTGATTTTTCCGTGCTCTGATTGAGGTGCACATAGATGACCCGGTTGGAGACCTTGTCTACCAGACTGTATTGCTTGTTGGTCGACAGCTTGGTGATGTCCGCGGTCGGGACGGTTTCAATCAACTCGACGCCGTTCGAAAGCAGCGCCGCAACCCGCCCAGCCGGACTGGTCAGAATCTTGAACGTGACCTTGTCCCACGGCTCTTCGCCACCCCAATAACCATAATTTGCCTTGATCACCACACGCTGGTTGGGGACATATTCAACAAATTTATAGGGCCCGGTGCCAATGGCCGCCTTGCCGGAGTTGTAGTCCTCCGTCGTCGCTTTCTCGCCGTGCAGCTTTGAAACAATCATGACCGATGCGAGGTCTGACGGCAGCAGCACATGTGCTGTGGCGGTCTTGAAAATCAATGTGTGTGAATCCACTACCCTAATGTCGACGATCGGCTTGGTGAACGTGGCAAATGAAGAGGGGCTGTTCGGAACATTGGGCACTCGTTTGAGTGTAAACACGACGTCATCGGCAGTGAAGGGCGAACCGTCATGGAAGCGGACATTCTTGCGAAGCTTGAATTCCCATGTCAGGTCGTCAATTGCTTTCCACGATGTTGCGAGGCCTGGAACCAGTTTCTGGTTGTCATCCCGCTTGATCAGCGGCTCGAACAGATGCAACATCATCGAGTTGTTCGGCGACAAGTTGTGATAATGCGGGTCCATCGACGTGATGGCGGCTTGCAGGCCGATGTTGATGTCGCGCGGCTTGCCTTGGGCCATGGCCGGCACGGCAACCGTTAGCATCAACACGGCACCAAATGACAGTAGTCTGCGAATAACGCGAATCATGTAGGTCTCCTGAAGGGCTTTGCGAGAGGGCCGGAAGGCTCTCGCGGAATCACGATAATAGCGGAAACCTGTCTATCATTGCATCGACAATTGCTTTGGTACCCACATGACAATCATCGACCGATTCGAGGCAATGCTCGCCGCCGGGCGCGACAATCCACTTCTCAGGTTTTCGCTCGGTAGCGAGTATTTGAAGAACAACGAACTGGCTCGCGCAGCAGAACATTTTCGAGCAGCGGTCGCCCAGGACGCCCACTACACGGCCGCATGGAAACTGCTGGGCAAGTGTCTCGTGCAATCAGACGATCAGGCTGGCGCAATCGAGGCGTTTGGACGGGGAATTGCCGTGGCCGAGCAGCGAGGGGACAAGCAGGCAGCGAAGGAAATGAGGATATTCCTGCGCCGCTTGCAGCCGCCGGACTAGTGCAGACGGAGCGCAAATGCTCGGCCGCCCCGAGGCACCCGGGCTCAGGCAGTTGTCTGGCGCGGCTGCAACGCGAGAAAATCCGATATGCGCTTGCTGCTGATCGAGGTATCTACGATGGCCTCGCCGATCCTGCTGAGCAAGATCAGGCGAATTGCGCCGCCTTCATTTTTTTTGTCGCGGCCCATGTTCTCGAGCAACTCCTCGTTGCTGACTCCCGGTAGCCGCGTGCTGAGTCCGCTGCGCTCAATCAGCCTGACGATACGATCGCATTCGGATGCATCCAGCAGGCCAATGCTGGTAGAAAGCCCTGCTGCCAGGGCCATGCCGCAGCCCACCGCCTCGCCGTGCAGCCACGTTCCGTACCCCAGCGCGGATTCTATGGCATGGCCAAACGTATGGCCGAGATTGAGCAGGGCGCGACCGCCGTCCTTGACAAGTTCACGTTCATCCGCTGCTACGACGCTTGCCTTGATCTCGCAGGATCGCCTGATTGCATAGGCTGTGGCTTCGGGTTGCCGGTCCAAGAGCGCGCCGATATTTGCCTCGATCCACGCAAAGAATGCGTAGTCCAATATCAGTCCGTACTTGATTACCTCGGCGATTCCGGATCGATACTCTCGTTCTGGCAATGTTTTGAGTGTATCGGTGTCTGCCAGTACGAGTCTCGGCTGGTAAAACGCGCCAACCATGTTCTTTCCGCGCGGATGGTTGATCGCGGTCTTGCCGCCAACAGATGAATCTACCTGTGCCAGTAGCGTGGTGGGAATCTGGATGAACGGAACACCGCGTTGGTAAGTCGCCGCGGCAAAACCGGTTATGTCACCAATTACACCGCCGCCAAGAGCAACCAGCGTGGTCTGCCGATCGCAACGGTTCTCAAGCAAAGCGTCATAAATTGTGTTCAGCGATTCCCAGCTTTTGTACTCTTCACCGTCCGGCAAAACAATTGGCACCACTGAATACCCCGCGCTCGCAAGGCGGGTTTGCAACATCCCGGCATAGAG
>DAOLZE010000229.1:0-4176 GCA_035426125.1 Rhodocyclaceae bacterium | reverse complement strand
GTGTTCCGGTGTCAGCTGATGGCCAGGGCCAAACAGCTTTTCAACATCGCTTTGTGAAAGATGGACGTGGTGTGCGGAAATCTCGACCGGAATCGGCGAGTCCGCTTCGTCTTCCTTCATCGAAACGAGCAACTGATTGCGTTCGATGGCGCGCAGGGTTTCCCAGGCAACCAGCCGTTCGTCATCGTTGGCCACGACAAGAATGGTGACCGGTGAATCGTCGGTTGAAATGATGGCGTGCGAGGTCAGCGTCGTCAGGTTGCGGTTCTTTTCCTCATCGAGCTTGATGCCCATGTAGCCGAGGCCCTGACAGGCCAGGCTGCGCACCGTGGCGCTGGTTTCACCGACATCGCCGGTGAAGGCGAGGACGTCGATGCCACCCATCGCAGCGACGTAGGCGCCGATGTTCTTGCGCACCTGGTAGCAGTAGGCCTTGTGGGCGAGCAGGGCACGGTGGTGGCCCAGAGTGTGTAAAAACGTAGCGGGAATTTTGCAGGCCTGACGTGCGGTTGGGCCGTCGCGATGGGGAATTGGTGGAATTGGGTAGTAAAACGACAGACCGGTTCGAATTAAGGCCTTTTCAGGCCCGCATTGCTTCCATCAGGGACTCATTGCCCAGGATTTTCATCACACGCTTCAAATTGTAGGCGAGCACATGTAATCCCATCTCCGTGCTCACCCGATCCAGTGTTCTGGTCAAGAAGTGCGCGCTGCCCATCCACAACTTGAGCGTTCCGAAGGGATGCTCCACCGTCTGACGCCGGATACGCATGCTGTCGGGTGCGTGATCCAGTCGGTTTTGCATGGCCATAAGCACACCCTCATGTTCCCATCGAGTGATGCGTCGTTTCGTACTGGGGGTGCATTTCTCCTTGATGGCACATCGCTGGCAGTTTGAACTCCAGTACCGATTTTGCAGCAAGCCGTCCTGCCGACTCGCGTATCGCCAGATCAGGTGGTCTCCGGCCGGGCAGCAGTATTCATTTTTCTCCGCATCGTAAATGAAGTCAGCCCGGTCAAATCGTCCCGCCGCCTTAGCGCCGGAAGTGGTCGTTTTGGGAACAATGGCATGAATGCCCGCTTCGTGGCAGGCCAAAATTTCTTCGCCCTTGAAATAACCCCGGTCGGCAATCACGGTGAGGTCTGCCACGCCCATCGCCGCACGAGCGCTCTTGGCCATGGAACTCAGCTGGTCTCGGTCAATGCCGATGTTGGTGACCTCATGCGCAACAATGAGGTGATGCTTGGCATCCACTGCTGTCTGGACGTTGTAGCCGACGATCCCCGTGCCACGGGTCTTCATCGAACGGGCATCCGGATCGGTCAGGGAAATCTGCTTGTCCGGTGTTGCATTGAGTTGAACCTCAATGGCCTGAAGTTCTTTCATCTGTGCCTTCAGGGTAGCGATCTTGTCCTGTAGTCGCTCTGACCTGGCTTGCGCCACAGCCGGTTCTTGGCGGTCGGCGGTGTCAAGTTCAGTCAGGTAGCGATTGATACTTGATTCGATTTCCTCCATCCGCCGTTGCAGCTTGGCGCTGGTGAAATTCCGATCACGATTATTCACGGCCTTGAATTTGCTGCCGTCGATGGCGACCAAGGCTTCGGTGAAGAAACTTAATTGCTGACACAGGACAACGAATTGACGGCAAACATTCCGGATGGACTTGCCATTGTCCTTGCGGAAATTGGCGATAGTCTTGTGGTCAGGCGTGAGACGTCCCGTCAGCCACATCAGTTCTACATTACGCTGAGCCTCTCGCTCTAACCTCCGGCTCGACTGGATGCGGTTGAGGTAGCCGTAGATATAGAGTTTCAGCAGTACCGATGGATGGTAGGCCGGCCGCCCCGTCTCTGCCGGATCAACACCTTCGAAACCTAGTTTGCCTAGCGACAGTTCATCGACGAAGACATCAATCACACGGACTGGATTTGATTCGGAAATATAGTCATCGAGTAGCTCCGGCAACAATGTGCTTTGAGTCCGGCTCTCGCCTTGAACGAAACGCTTCATCTCAGTCGCCCCCAGTAAATGCCTACTGCATTGACCTGGCAAGGCGAAATTCGTTCACGTTTTTACACAGTCTGGGCCAAGAGCTGCCGGTCGCCTCTTCTCCTGAGTGGTCATCGGACCGACCGCTTGACTCTGAAACCTGCCGGAAAGCCTACGCGAGCAACTCGGCGTTATCGGTCATTGGGTGCGAGCAGATTTAGCGGCAGCTACAGCCTCCATTGCCGCCTTTCAACTACGTCCAACAGAATACTCTCAGATGACGAATCTGAGCGGCTGCTTGTCGAATTTCGCTACTCACCCAATGGCCAGCGCGCTGGATGAACCTGGACATTTTTTTGATGCGATAACGCGGCTGATTCAACCAGCCAAGTCCCGAATCGACAAGCCGCATGCTCATCGCTGAGCGAATCCCGCCAAACCACCTGAAGGGCCTTGCGTGGTGGCGGGTTTCCTTCCAGCGGGATGGCGACTAGCTTCCCTGATCTTGTCTCATCATCGACAGTTCCGGCAAGTGCCAACGACACACCCATCCCCGCTTTCACCCATTGCTTGACGGCATCGGTTGAACCCAGGCGTGCACCGATTGATAGCTCTGCCAATTCGATACCCAGATACTCCGCCAGAAGCCGTCCAGTACCCGTACCGGGCTCGCCGCCAAGCATCGGCGTCTGCCTTAATTGGCTGCAACTCAAATAGGGCAATCCTGCCCGGGGATGTTCAGGCGCAACGATGACAACCATTTCCTCTGTTCGCCAGACGCGCGAGACATAGCCTGGACGCTCGTCCCACCATTCCATGAGAGCGACATCAATCTCGCCTTTGGCGAGTTGTTCGGCAACCACCAGGTTTCGGCTAATCTGGATGTCAATGCTTGCCCCGCTTTCGTCGCCATACGCCTTGAGATAAGGGTGGAGCAGATAGATGCCAATATTGCTGCTGGCGCCGACGACAAGGCGACGCTCTCGAAATGTGTTGAGCGCATTGTTGGCGAGGCGGTGGAGATCTCGGGCATGACCTTCGAACTCCCGCCCTTCCACCGTCAACCGACAGCCCTTGGGGTCCCGCTCGACAAGACGGGCACCCAGTAGGCGCTCCAGCTTTTGTAATTGCTGTGAGATGGCCCCCTGGGAAATCCCCAGCTCTTGCGCCGCTGCACGAAAGCTGCCCAGTCGGGCGATAGCGAGAAAACTCGCAACCTGGTCGAGGTTGAGTGTGTTCAGGCTGCGACCTTTGCTACCGGGCGATTGACTGCACCTTGCGGTTCCTGGCCAGCCAAGGCCTGCAGGATATTGGTCGTTGCCTCCATTTCAATCGCCAGGCGGACGGAGTCCACGGCAGAGCCAATATGTGGTGTGAACAGCGTTCGCTCGGAATCCGCCAGCAGACGTCCGGATATATTCGTCGGTCGATCCGGCCGGGCCCACTCCTCGAGTTCGAAGACATCCGCGGCATACCCGGCGAGCTTGCCGGCAGCAAGCGCATCAGCCACCGCCTCCTCATCGACGACGGAACCACGACAGGCATTGACGAGGAACGCTCCGGCTTTCATGGTTGTGATCGCATCGGCGTCGATCAGGTGAAGCGTTTCTTCGCTGATCGGAAGCATCGGAACGACATAGTCGCTTTCCGCCAGCAATTGATCCACAGCGACACGGCGCAGACCAAGGCGAGCCTCTATCTCGGGGGGCAAAGGTCGGGGGTCGGCGTACAACAGCTTTAGTTCATAGCCTTGCAAGCGGGCAACGATGGCCTGTCCCACAGCACCCATGCCGATGATGCCTAAAGTTCGGCCTGTCAGGCCGGCGCCGTAAAGCACAGGTCGCCATCCGTCGAAGGAACCGCTGCGGACCAGTTGATCGCCCTGAATAATCTTCCTGGTAAGTCCGATCAACAGGCCGATCGTCAGTTCCGCTGTCGGAATGGTCAGCAGATCGGGCACATTGGTGAGCCAGATGCCATGCTGGGTACAGGCATCGACATCGTAGTTGTCATAACCCTTCAAGGCACAGCCGACGACTTTCAGACGGGGACAGGAAGACAGAAACTCTTGGTCGACGCTGTCGGTCATGAAGGTCATGATCGCATCTGCATCCTTGGCGCGACTCAGGATTTCCTCTCTGGAGAGGCGCTCGCGAGTCGTATTGGGAACTACGTCGCAATGTTCA
>DAOLZE010000228.1:0-4193 GCA_035426125.1 Rhodocyclaceae bacterium | reverse complement strand
TTCATACAATGCAGGTTCGAAGGGAAACAGGCAGAGAATGTGATCGACAGATTTGGCAATGTGCCGGATACGACCGCCGCGCCACGCCCAGACCGAGGGGCTGACGAAATGAACGCTGGGAATGCCCGCCGCCTTGAGCCGCGCTTCCAGCCACAAATTAAAATCCGGCGCGTCGACGCCGATAAAAATATCAGGCGGATCGGCCAGCAGACGCTTCAGCAGGCGGCGGCGGATGCTGGTGATTTCCCGGTAGTTGCGCAAGACTTCGACATAGCCGCGTACCGCAAGCTTCTCCGCCGGCCAGTCGGCAGAGAAACCGACAGCCTGCATTTTCGGGCCACCGATTCCAGAAAACCGCGCATTGGGAAAGGACTGCTTGATCGCATCGATCAAATGGCTGGCCAGCAGGTCGCCCGATGCCTCTCCCGCCACCATGGCGATGCGCAGTACGCCGGACATGGCTTAACGAATAATGCCGCGTCCTGCGACCGCCAGAAAATCGGCCAGCGGTTGCAGTTGCGGCGTCGCGGCGCATTCGGCGGCAATCGTCGCCTGTGCCTCGACCAACGAGAGGTTGGATACATAGAGCGTCTTGTAAGCGCGCTTGATCGCCAGGATCGCTGCGGACGAGTAGCCACGTCGCTTGAGGCCTTCGCTGTTGGTGCCATGTGGCTTAGCAGTATTGCCGGCGGCTGTGACGAAAGGCGGCAGATCCTGCAGAAGAATTGTCCCCATCGCCGTAATGCTGTGAGCACCGATCCGCACGAACTGATGCACGACGGTAAAACCGCCAAGAATCGCACAGTCACCCACCTGCACATGTCCAGCAAGCTGGGCGTTGTTGGCAAAGATGGTGTGATTGCCAACCTGGCAGTCGTGCGCCAAATGTGCATACGCCATAATCCAGTTGTCATTACCGAGGCGTGTCACACCGACATCCTGAGCCGTTCCGCAATTCAGCGTGCAAAACTCGCGAATGGTATTGCGATCGCCGATTTCAAGGCAGGTCGGTTCGCCGGCATATTTCTTGTCCTGGGGCGCTGCGCCGATCGACGAGAACTGGAATATCCGGTTGTCGCGACCGATGCGCGTATGGCCATCAATCACCACATGCGGACCGATGTGCGTGCCGTCGCCAATTTCAACGTGTTCGCCGACGATCGAATAGGCACCAATATCAACTCCCACGCCAATTCTGGCGCCGGCATGGACAATGGCAGTCGGATGAATCGTGGCGGCAGTCATTAGATACCACGCATGGTGCACATCAATTCGGCCTCGGCTGCAATCTGACCGTCCACCAGCGCCTTCGCGGCGAACTTCCAGATACTGCGTTTGAAGAATGTGATGGAAACTTCCAGCCTCAATTGATCGCCGGGGCAGACCGGTTTCTTGAAGCGGGCGCCATCGATGCCGACAAAATAATATACGGTGTTCGCGTCACTCTTCTGATCAAGGGTCTTGAACGACAGAATCGCCGCCGCCTGAGCCATTGCTTCGATAATCAGCACGCCGGGCATCACCGGCTGGTGCGGATAATGGCCGGGGAAAAATGGTTCGTTGATGCTGACGTTCTTGAGCGCCACGATACGCTCGCCGGGTACACACTCGATCACGCGGTCCACCAGCAGCATGGGAAAACGATGTGGCAGATGGTCGAGGATCTGATTGATATCCATTGCATTCAATTTTTTTTCTCCAGCGCCGCCAAGCGCGTTTCGAGGGTACGTATTTTATCGCCCATCGCATCGAGATGACGCAGCCGTGCGAAATTTTTCAGCCATTCCGCGTGTTCAAGAAATGGGATCGTCCCTGTATAAGTTCCCGCCTTTTGAATGGACTTGGCCACCAGGGTGCCAGCGGAAATATTCACGTCGTCGGCAATCGTCAGATGCCCGAGAATCACTGCACCGCCGCCGACCGTACAACGACGGCCGATCTGCGCACTACCGGCAATCCCGACGCAACCGGCCAGCGCGCTATGCGCACCGATCTTCACGTTATGCCCAACCTGGATCAGGTTGTCGAGTTTGACACCCTCCTCGATCAGCGTATCTTCGAGCGCACCGCGATCGATGCAGGTATTGGCACCGATCTCGACATCATCGCCGATGACAACACCACCAATCTGCGGGATTTTCAACCACTGGGAAGCCGCCTCACCTTCACGCTGTCGCGCAAAACCGAAGCCATCGGCGCCGATCACCGCACCGGAGTGGATGATGACGCGAGTGCCAATGCTGCACCCGGCATAAATCGTGACATTGGCATGCAGCAGCGTATTGCCGCCAATTGTCGAACCATTACCGATCACGCAACCGGGACCGATGCGTGTCCCTTCGCCGATCCGCACATCAGCGCCGATACGGGCGCCGGCAGCAACACTGACACTGGCTGGCAATACCGAATCCACCGTGGCATCTGGATGAATGCCGGGGCTGGCTGACGCGACGGGATTCAGCCATTGCGCGAGGTGCGCATAGTAACTGTAGGGATCGCTGCTGACAATGCAGGTTACCGGGCAATCGACAACGGCATCGGCCGTCAGAATCACCGCACCGGCGCGGGTTGCAGCAAGCTGATCGCGATAGTGCGGATTGGCAAGAAAACTGATTTCGTCAGGGCCGGCATGCGCCAGCGTGGCGATCTGGCGAATCGTCCGGCTGCCGTCACCCGTCAGTTCACCGCCAAGGCGTGCAACAATTTCGTCGAGACGGATCGGCTCCACGGCGACCGGGGTCTTTTTCTACTCGCCCTACTTGCTCTCTTCGCCGAGTATTTTGATGATCTTGTCGGTCAGGTCGATGCGCGGACTGGCATATACCGCCTCCTGAAGAATCAGATCATATTTCTCGGTTTCGGCGATACCCTTGATCACCTTATTGACGCGCTCAAAGATTTTCGCCATCTCTTCGTTCTGACGCATATTGAGGTCTTCCTTGAACTCACGCTGCCTGCGCTGGAAATCGCGATTGAGATCGGCAAATTCGCGTTCCTTGGTGTGACGATCGCTCTCGGCCATGGTCACCGAATTCTTCTCCAGGCCTTCCTGAAGCGACTGCAACTGTTTTGCCATCTTCTGCAATTCGAGGTCACGCTTTGAAAAATCACCTTCGATTTTTTTCTTGGCCTTGGTTGCCTGGGGCGCTTCGGCAAGAACGCGCTGGCTATTCACAAAACCAATCTTGAGCTCTGCTGCGCTCGATATACCAGCTGCCGACAGGCAGGCAACCAGCAACAGGGGAGCAAAAATATTTTTCAACATGATTCTCCTGAATCTTGAAATTAGAACGTCGTACCCATCTGGAATTGCAGGCGCTGAATTTTGTCGCCTGCCTTCTGTTTCAGCGGATGAGCGAAGCTGAATTTGAGCGGGCCCATCGGCGAAGACCAAGCCAGAGACACGCCTGCACTATAGCGCAAGTCGCCTAAGCTCATCTTCTGGTCATGTCCCCAAACCTGTCCGGCATCAAAGAAAGCGCCCAGACGCATGGATTTGTCGAGCCCGGAGCCTGGCATCGGGAAAAGCATTTCGGCATTGCCGACGATGCGACGGTTACCACCGAGACTGCTGGTATTGCCATATATGTCGGTGATAATCGGGCCCAGCGATCCGCTGTCGTAGCCGCGTACCGAGCCGATGCCGCCAGCATAGAAATTCTTGAAGAATGGCAAGGGGCGGCCACCGTAGCCGTTGGCATAACCAAACTCGCCATTCAGCAACAGGGTAGCCCTGCGCCACCAGGGCACAGGAATGAAATGCTGATGCTGATAGGTTGCCCGGTAGTAGTGCAGCGTACCCATATCCCCCGTCGGCAAACCAACTTCGCCGACCAGCCGGTTCGAGTAACCCTTGGTTGGATAAAGACGGCTGTCGATGGTTTCCTTGACCCAGCCGAGCGAAGCCAGCGTCGTGGTATTCGTTGAACCGAAATCATTGACATATTTCTGGTACAGCATCGGGCTGGTCGAATACATGAACAACTTGGTCGAATCAAGCGACAGACCAAGGCTGATGTAATCGTCCTCGGCAATCGGTACGCCATAACGCACACCGCCCCCCATGGAGGAACTACCGTAACTGCCGATCGTGACCAGCGATGCCGTGTCTGTCTTGCGATGATAAATATCGAAGCCGCGACTCACACCGTCGATCGTGTAATACGGGTCCGTATAGGAGAATGAGTAGACCT
>DAOLZE010000227.1:0-4196 GCA_035426125.1 Rhodocyclaceae bacterium | reverse complement strand
CGTACATAGCGTGATCGTCCGGGACTAAGCCGCCTCCGTAAAATGCGGTTGGCTATTTTTCGGGGAGTCCTGGTTTAATTCGTTCGCAACAAACTATGAAGGGTGTGCCTCCTTCAGCGGACGATGCAACTCGCCGTGCCCATCCTGCCTGGCATCGGCTTCAAATTGCGCTTTGTAAGTGTGCGTCATCGTCGTCTTGTTGATCGGCCGCTTGGTCAGATCCCAGGGTGGCAGACCATGCCGAGCCTCTTTCCACGGCGCATCCTTGTGCACCATTTTTTCCAGCTCTGCCGTTGGAAATTCTGCGTAAGCCTGGAAGACGTCACTGAGCAGGGCAGTGGTTTCCGCATCGAACTCGGAGGAAGAACTCAGCGCATCGGCTGCGAGATCATTCCAGCCGTGCATGCTCAGCCTATCCCACACTGAATAGACCACTGGACCGTGCTCCCAACCCTGGATTTCCTCGTCAAACAATTCGCGGTCGAACGCGGCGAGGGACCATGCCTCGCTGAAATAGAGCAGTACTTGCAGCTTCAATTGATTGATGGAGTCGCCGGACGGACGATTGACTTTCCGCAGAAACCAGTCAGCCACCTCGATCGCCGTGTATTGCTGATGTGCCATGATGCTTGTCTCCCAACATTCACAGTTGGCGATGCGTGCCGTCGCAGAGCGGCTTCTTCGCACTCTGCTTGCAACCGCAAAATTGCACGGTGACGCTCCCCGTGGCACGGTATTCAATCGGCGTAAAGGCCGTATCGCTATGTGAACCATCGCAGAATGGCTGCAATTTACTTTTGCCGCAGGCGCACCACCAATAAGTCTTGCCGGCCTCAACGGCGACGGCGTAAGGTCCCTTTCGGGAGATTTGTGGAATCTGGTCTGACATAATTTATTTACCGTTAAAACAAATGTTGAACTGAATGACGAACTAATTCCGACTTAATTAGTACGGTATTTATACCTGTAATATTCACCGTAATCAAGTCAACGCGGTACTTGCCATGTTTGAAATCTTTGCGACGACACCCGAGGATCTCGGTCTGGCGGCTATTGCGGCACATGCGCAACGTGTCGAGGCGCTGGGCTTCGACGGGTTGTTTGTGCCGGACGCCGTGCACGATGGAATGCTGATGGCATGCATGGCGTTAGCGTCGACGCAGCGCATCCGTGTCGCCACTTCCGTGCTGGTGGCCTTTCCGCGCAGCCCGATGAATGTCGCGCTGGCCGCCTGGGATTTGCAGCGCATGTCTGGCGGCCGTTTCGAACTCGGCCTCGGTACGCAGATCCGCCAGAATATCGAGGAACGCTACTCGGCACGCTGGTTGCCGCCGGCCAGCGGCATGCGCGAATACGTGGCGGCGCTGCGTGCCATCTTCCACAGCTTTAGCAGCCACGAACCGCTGCATTTTGTCGGCGAGCATTTCCGCTTTACGCGCCTGCAACCATTTTTCAACCCTGGTCCGATCGACGCACCCGACGTGCCGATCATGCTTGGTGCCGTCGGACCGAAGATGCTGGCGCTGGTCGGCGAGATTGCCGATGGCATGCACACACATCCGACCAGCACTTCGGCGCGCTACCTGCGCGAAGCCATTCTGCCGCAAGTAAATGCTGGTGCGGAACGTCGTGCGGCAGATCTCGCCCGGCCGCTGATCTGCGCCAGTGAACTGGTGGCGACGGGTGCCAGTGCCGCGGAGGTGGCACGCGAGCGCGAACGTTATCGCGGCCTGCTGGCCTTCCTGTTCTCGACGCCCGCCTACTGGCCGAGCCTCGAACTGTATGGCTGGCGTTCCATCGGCGAGCAGTTGCAGCAAATGACGCGCGAAAAACGCTGGAAAGACATGACGACGGCGATCAGCGATGCCATGCTCGATGAGTTTGTTGTCAGCGGTGATTACAGCGTCATCGCCGCAACATTGCGCGAACGCTTTGCAGGATTGGCATCACGCATCACATTTCCGCTAGCCGAAGAAACCGGCCATGATGCGGCAATCGCCCTGGTAGTCAGAGATCTGCAAGCGGGCTGACGGGCCTTTCAGCGTGGAAATTCTTTACGGCGAAGATCCCGAAATCAGCCTGGTGCGATAATCTGTTTTTCAGTTGCATCGGCAACCCACGATGGTTTTACTTCAGACATTCAATCAAATGGTGAAACATGAAACGGATCATCAACATTACGCCTCAATCAAGTACAGCCGGGCATGGCGCTGACGACTGGCATCATCAACCCGCTCAAACAAAGAGTGCGGCAGGCATCGATACGGAAATTTTCAATGCCGACCCTCTGGGGCTGGATGGCGAAAGATTTTGGGAGGCTTATTGGAGAACCCAGCATATTTATGGCGGCCTTCACGAAGGAAAACCTCTCGAAGCCGTATTCAGCTCGCTCGACAACGCGATTTTTGAAAAACTTTGTCACGACATCGAACGTGTCTCCAGCAATCTCGTCAAGATCGACGAAGCGGAGCAAAACGACATTCTTGGAATGGTGGTTTTTCTGCTCGGCATGGAAAAAAACGATCCGGACTACAACCCCGCGGAGCACGATGGCTACGAAGCCGCATTAGCGCATTTTTCATCATTGATGCATGATGAGTCCCAACGGAGAACGGAGGGCGGATCTCCTTGAGAAAAACTACACGCCGCCATACCGAACATCACCGTACCGACCGTATCGGCTGGTTGCGCGCCGCCGTCCTCGGTGCCAATGACGGCATCGTCTCGACCGCCAGCCTGGTAGTCGGCGTCGCGGCTGCCAATGCAAGTCAGGGGAGCGTTCTGGTAGCCGGGGTTGCCGGGCTGGTCGCCGGCGCGATGTCGATGGCGGCAGGCGAGTATGTCTCGGTTCATTCGCAGGCCGATACTGAAAACGCTGACCTGGCGCGCGAACGAAGTGAAATTGCGACCGATCCCGCTGCGGAACATCGGGAGTTAGCCGCCATTTATGTCGCTCGCGGTCTTGCGCCTGACCTGGCAAAAGAAGTTGCCGAGCAACTAATGGCGCATGACGCTCTAGGCGCCCATGCACGTGATGAACTCGGTATCTCCGAAGCACTGAACGCACAGCCAGTTCAAGCCGCGCTGGCATCGGCCGCAAGTTTTGCGGTCGGTGCGGTGTTGCCACTCGCGGTAACTGTACTGGCTCCCGAGCAAGCCCTGATTCCGTGGGTCTCTGCAACCTCGCTCGTCTTCCTCGCACTATTGGGCACGATGGCCGCCCGGGTCGGCGGCGCCGACATGACGAAAGGTGCGCTGCGAGTTACCTTTTGGGGAGCACTCGCGATGGCGATCACCGCGGGTGTCGGGACGCTGTTCGGAGCCGTCGTTTAAGGTACCAATACCGGGAACGGCCACCGGAGCATTTTTTAAGAATGGGATCAAGCGAGTAACACCTTGATCGAGCCGCAAACTTTGCGAACGCGGCGCTGCCGTGTTTTCCGGGTTGCGGCCCTCAGTGCGGTGGACAACATGGCCGGCAAGAACAATCTGAAATTCATGGCGCGCCCGACACGATTCGAACGTGTGACCCCTGCCTTCGGAGGGCAGTACTCTATCCAGCTGAGCTACGGGCGCGTTGCGGAGAACTTGATGAAACCGCGAGCATTTTACACTGTCTTGTTGGATAGCCACTAATCTCCGACGCATCTCCAGCCCATCTCCGGCGTATCGGGCCATGCACCTTGAGACTATCCGGCCAGCCTTTAATTGCGGGGACGAGTAGCCTACAATGACGGGCTTCCTCACGCGGCCATGCCGCCGCCACACGCCATCGTCACCATGTCTGCCCGCCTCCGCGAAATTCCCTACAACTACACGTCGTTCTCGGACCGTGAGATTGTTATCCGCCTGCTCGGCGACGCGGCTTGGCGGTTGCTCGACGAACTGCGCGCGGAACGCGTTACCGGACACTCGGCACGCATGCTCTACGAGGTGCTTGGCGACATCTGGGTTGTACAGCGTAATCCCTATCTCGAAGACGATCTGCTCGCCAATCCGCAACGGCGCAACGCGCTGGTCGAAGCGCTGCGCCATCGCTTGCGCGAGATCGAGAAACGTCGCCAGGGCAATGCGCGCGTCGGTGAATTGCTGAGCGCAGCGCAGCAGGCTGTCGATCGTTTCGCAACACATTTCGCCACCACCGAGGCGCTGCGCCGCAAGGTATTGCGCGTACTGGCGAAGCACACACGACGCGA
>DAOLZE010000226.1:0-4223 GCA_035426125.1 Rhodocyclaceae bacterium | reverse complement strand
CCAAGGACAAGATCATGATGGGCGCCGAGCGCCGCAGCATGGTGATGTCGGAGGATGAGAAGCGGAATACTGCCTACCATGAGTCCGGCCACGCCGTGGTTGCCAAGCTGGTTCCAAAATCCGACCCGGTTCACAAGGTCACCATCATTCCCCGTGGCCGCGCTTTGGGTTTGACCATGCAGTTGCCTGTGGAAGATCGCTATGCCTACGACCGAACTTACTTGATGAGTCGTATCGCAGTTCTGTTCGGTGGCCGAGTTGCCGAAGAGTTGTTCATGGATCAGATGACGACTGGTGCCTCGAATGACTTCGAGCGTGCCACCGCGATGGCGCGCGACATGGTCACTCGCTACGGGATGTCCGATCTTGGCGTGATGGTTTTCGGAGAGAACGAGGGCGAGGTCTTTCTTGGCCGCTCGGTCACGCAGCACAAGAATGTTTCGGAAGCGACGATGCAGAAGGTCGATGCAGAAATCGGTCGCATCATCGACCAGCAGTACGCGCTTGCGCGCAAGTTGCTGGAAGAGAATCGCGACAAGGTCGAGGCGATGACGCATGCCTTGCTTGAGTGGGAGACCATTGATGCCGAGCAGATTGACGACATCATGGCCGGCAAACCGCCGCGCCCGCCGAAGCCATCGATGAGCACGCCACGTTCTGCGCCGCCAACCGATGCGCCTGGCGCGGAACCGAGTGCACCGGCTACGGCCTGATTGCCCTAGTTAAATTCCAGGCCGGGAGTTCGCTCCCGGCTTTTTATTTTCTCCCATGTCAATTCTTCACTGCGGCCGTTTCAGGCTGTCACTCGAGCGTCCATTGTTAATGGGCATTGTCAACCTGACTCCGGATTCGTTTTCCGGTGACGGGATGAGTAGCGATGTTGCACGCGCTATCTGTCATGCTCGCCAGCAACTCGATGCGGGGGCAGACATACTCGATGTCGGTGCGGAATCCTCGCGCCCGGGTGCGATCCCGACGCCGGAGGCGGAGGAGTTGCGGCGCCTGATTCCGGTGCTTCGGGAGGTTGCAAGCTGGAACGTGCCGGTATCGGTCGACACCTACAAGCCCGTCGTCATGCGCGCGGCTCTAGAGGCCGGCGCGACGATGATTAACGACATCTCGGCGCTGACACATAGAGGAGCGATTGATGTGATTGCTGGCAGCGACTGTGCGGTTTGCCTGATGCACATGGCGGGTGAGCCGGGAACCATGCAGAGAGACCCCCTTTACGATGATGTTGTGGGTGAAGTACGGGCGTTTCTGGGTGCGCGCGTGGCGGCCTGCCGGTCGGCTGGGGTTGCCGAAAATCGTATCGTGCTTGACCCGGGGTTTGGTTTCGGCAAGACGTTAGAGCACAATTTGGCCCTGTTTCGGGCGTTGACCGCAACAGGCACTGAAGACCTGCCGATCCTGGTCGGGGTCTCAAGAAAATCCATGCTTGGAACGATTACGGGGCGCCCTGTGGAGGCGCGTATGGCAGCCAGTATCGCGGCTGCCCTGCTGGCAGTACAGAAAGGTGCGAAGATCCTGCGTGTGCACGATGTCGCGGAGACAAAAGATGCGCTTGCCGTACTGGCGGCCTTGGAAGAGGGAGTGAATCTGCAATGAGTAGAAAATATTTTGGCACCGATGGCGTACGTGGTCGTGTCGGCCAGGCGCCTATTACGCCGGATTTCGTGATGCGGCTCGGCTATGCTGCAGGCAAGGCGCTGCTCGGTCGGGCTGTCATGCCGGAAGGCGAGCGCCCGTCCGTGCTGATTGGCAAGGACACCCGCTTGTCGGGTTACATGCTCGAATCTGCCCTCGAAGCGGGATTCTCTGCGGCTGGCGTGGATGTCTGCCTGGTTGGCCCAATGCCGACACCAGCGGTGGCGTACCTAACCCGGGCGTTACGTTTGCAGGCGGGGATCGTGATATCAGCGTCGCACAACCCCTATTTCGACAACGGCATCAAGTTTTTCTCAGCTCAGGGAACCAAGTTGCCCGATGAGGTTGAGTTGGCCATTGAGGCTGGTATCGATCAGCCGATGGTTTGTGTGTCGGCCGCAGATCTTGGGCGGGCGAAGCGGATCGACGACGCGCGCGGCCGCTATATCGAATTCTGCAAGAGCACTTTCCCCAACGATCTTGACCTGCGCGGCCTGAAGATCGTTGTCGATTGCGCGCACGGGGCGGCTTATCACACGGCGCCAGACGTTTTCCACGAGCTCGGCGCGGATGTCGTGACGATCGGCTCGCAGCCCAACGGACTGAACATCAACGACGGCTTTGGGGCGACTGCGCCCAAGGCATTGTGCGACGCCGTCCTTATTCATAGGGCAGATCTCGGTATCGCTCTCGACGGCGATGCGGATCGTATCCAGATGGTCGATGCTGCCGGAAAGCTTTACGATGGCGATCAATTGCTCTTTGCCATCGTAAAAAGTCGGGCGCGGCACGGCGAAGTGAAAGGTGTGGTTGGCACGCTGATGACCAATCTGGCGCTTGAGCACGCATTGGGCAAGATGAATATCCCGTTTGCCCGGGCGGCTGTGGGTGACCGGTATGTGGTCGAGATGTTGCACGAAAGGGGTTGGCTGTTCGGTGGTGAAAACTCCGGCCATATTCTTGCGCTCGACCGTCATACGACCGGGGATGGCATCATTGCTGCACTCCAGGTTTTGGCAGCGTTACGGGAATCCGGTGGAGGATTGGCGGAATTGCTGGGGGGGCTGACTCTTTATCCCCAGAAGTTGGTCAACGTCCCGATGACCAAGGGATTCCCTTGGAAGGACGATGCGTCGATTCAGCGGAGTCTCAACGAAGTCGAAAGGCGCATTGCAGGGCGGGGTAGAGTCTTGCTGCGCGCCTCGGGAACCGAACCCCTGTTACGTGTGATGGTTGAAGGTGAGGACTCGAAAGAGGTTCTCGCTGCTGCCGAAGAGCTGGCCGCTGTGGTTCGCGGTGCGGGGCAGTGAGTGGATCGTGGTCCCGTTGTTTCTTGACGGTAAACCTGAGCGGCCGCTATAATCCTAGGGTTTTTGCCAACGGAATGGCCTGACACATGCGTAAAAAGCTTGTTGCTGGAAACTGGAAAATGTATGGCAGCCTCCAGAGTAATGCAGCTTTGCTGGGGCGCTTGAAGTCCGGTGTTTCTGTTGTGCGCTGCGAAGTGGCGATTTGTGTGCCCTATCCCTATCTCGCGCAGGTTCAATCCGAGCTTGAGGGTACGCCGATCGTGTGGGGGGCGCAGTCGCTCAGCGAACATGGCGCGGGGGCCTTCACTGGTGAGGTGTCCGCATCGATGCTCGGCGACTTCGCTTGTCGCTATGTGCTGGTCGGGCATTCGGAGCGGCGTAGTCTGTTTGGCGAAAGCGATGCAACTGTTGCCGCCAAGTTCGTGGCGGCGCAAAAAGCTGGGCTGGTGCCCATCTTGTGTGTTGGCGAGACGCTGGCTGAGCGCGACTCCGGGTGCACGATGGCGGTGGTGGCGCGGCAACTGTATGCGGTGATCGACCTTGCTGGCGTTGGGGCCCTGGGTGCGGCAGTAATCGCCTATGAGCCTGTATGGGCCATTGGCACTGGCGTGACGGCAACACCCGAGCAGGCTCAAGAGGTTCATGCGGAAGTGCGTGCGCTACTGGCTGGCAAGGATGAAGAATTGGCTGCTATGTTGCGGATTCTGTATGGTGGAAGTGTGAAGCCGCAAAATGCGGTGGAATTGTTTGCGCAGCCTGATATCGATGGTGGTCTGATTGGTGGGGCGGCGTTGGTTGCGGATGATTTTCTGGCGATTTGCCAAGCGGCAAGTTGATGGGCGGTAATAAATGAACTGGCTTTTCTCTCTCCTTCTGACAATCCATATTCTGGTAGCGCTGGCAATCATCGGGCTTGTGCTAATGCAGCACGGCAAAGGCGCCGACATGGGGGCAGCCTTCGGTAGCGGAGCTTCCGGTAGTCTTTTTGGGGCAACCGGTTCGGCTAACTTTCTTAGCCGTACGACCGGGATTCTGGCCGCGGTGTTTTTTACTACCAGCTTGAGTTTGGCCTATGTCGCTTCGCATAAGCCAAAAACGACTGGCAGTGTGACGCAGGAGACGGTACAATCGCAGCCGGTTTCGCAGCCCGCTCCGGCGGCTGCTGAAGCGCCTGCAGCGCCGGCGGATGCTGGCTCCAAGGCAAAAGAAATACCGAAGTAAAGCAGGGTGGTTTTCCCGGCATCTGTTCCTCGCCGGGGTGGCCAA
>DAOLZE010000225.1:0-4230 GCA_035426125.1 Rhodocyclaceae bacterium | reverse complement strand
GCACAGCCGATAGTCCATGGTGTCCAATCCCGTTGTGCACAGGTAACCAAGCCATCCGACCTGAAGGCGGGCAGGTTTGCGTGCGAGCACGGCCAACCGGTTGCCGGTCGTGTGCCCGGCGAGATCAATCAGGATGTCGATGCCGTTGTCACGGATGCATTGATCCAATTGCGTATCAGTCAAGTCGAATGCTTCGTGCCAAAACTGTGCCAGGGACTTCAGTTGCGCCGTGATTGCATCTGATTCCCGGTTGAGTTGGAAACAATGGATCTCGACTCTTGAGCGGTCATGGTGTCGCAGAACGGGGGCTACAAAATTGGCGACTGGATGCGACAGAAAATCAGGTGAAAGATAGGCAATTTTCAGAATCCTGTGGGGCGCCCCGATTTTTTCTGGCGGCTGTGAAGGGATGATTCTGGAGATGCGTTCACCGAATCGGTTGTGCTCTTGAGTCAAATCATGTGCTGAGACACCCGGAAGGAAGTTCGAGGCAAAGAGATAAACGCTCCAGGTTTCCCAGTTGTCAGGCTGGATCTCGAGTGCTCTGCGGTATGCAGCTGCCGCGCCTTCGGGGTCGCCCGAAGCAGCACAATAGGTCGCCTTGTTGATCAGGAGCGGATAGCTCCCAGGGATTTTCTCAAGCGCCGAATCGGTAATGGAAATGGCTTCGTCGGTACGTCCGCTATTGGCCAGATGAATGGCGAGGCGTGCAATGGCCCGGTCGTTTATCGGATCCAGATCGATAGCCTTGCGCAGCGAGGCCTCTGCTTTGGATGGATCGGTGGGTGCAATGGCGCTGGCGTATCCGAGCCATCCTGCGCTCCAGTCACTCTTGAGTTCCGTAGCCCTTTGATAGCTCGACGCTGCTTCTGACGGTCGGCGAGCATCCATAAGTGCATTTCCAAGGTTTAGGTGGGCCTTGGCTTCGCCTGGGGCGAGTTCCGCCGCCAGGCGGTAACAACGAATTGCCTCTTCATGATTGGCCTGGATTCTCGCCACGTTGCCAAGATTGAGATGTCCGGACCAGTAAGTCGGGGCCAGGGAAATTGCGCTTTCATAGATCTTGCGCGCCTCTTCCAGGTTTCCCGAATCTTCAATGGCATGCCCCTGCGAAATCAGGGCCTGGGCCTTGGCAATGGTTTCCTCATCGGGCTTCGTTGCCTCGAGCTTTTGTTCACGCCGGAGACGCTTGAAGAAAGTCATTGCAATCCTGGTCCGTGCCGGGGATTCGTCTGATAGGCTTGTCGGCCTGAAAGGCCGAACTCAAGCGACAATGCCATAGGCAGAGGGTCCCCGCAATGATGCTCAGATGGTTTGAAACGGCAAGCGTTCGTTCGTTTGCAGCAGAAGTCTGCGAAGACTATTCGCGGCTTCGCAAATCGGTCCAATTGCGCCAGGATTCGAAGGAAAAACGCAGCCAGAGAACGGCAAAACTGGTTGCCAAGGTGCGTGAGTTTGAGGGCAGGGAAAAACTCAACTTCTTCAGGCGTGCTATCTTCCTGCAAGAACTGCGATCTGGCTTGTCAGCTTCGGGGGCGGGGGACGATGAAGTCTCGGAGTTCGTCAACTCCGTAATGATGTCGCCGCTGACTTGATCGAGCAGTCAAGTTTCGAATCTGGATATCGCCTGCCCTGGATTGAGCGCCTGAGTCCATGTCGTTCCGGCACTCCTTCAGCCGAGCGACGAACTGGGTAGAACATTTCAATTTCATGCTCGTGTTCGAAGTTGGGTGATCAGGGATCTGGGCGGCTCACCCGCTGTTTCGGCCGATCCAGTATCCGAGCAGTGACATCAGGACATCGCCAAGAATGGTTGCGCCCCGGAAGATGAGTGCGCCCAGAATGGCGTTGGCGTCTCCGACAAGCGGGCCGAGCAGTCCCAGAAAAAGCGCTTCCCGTACGCCAAGTCCCCCGGGCGCGCCAAGCACCAGGAATCCACCGAGCCAGCAAATCGCCACAACAGGGATCAGTACCTGCAGGAGCTGGCTGTGCTCGCCAAGCGTAACCTGGAAAGCAATCGTCGCGACCACAAAGAAGAAGAAATAACACAGCACTGCACCGAGGAGATTTCCGACAGCTGCACTTGTCCTGGGGCGGCGGTCGGATCGGGGCGTTTGGCGCAAGGCAAGAAAATGAATTCCGCCCACGACTCCGACCACGAGCAACGCAAGCAGAGGCCATCGCCATACCGCAAACGTCCGCAGTATTTCAGGCAAGGCTTCATCTGGTACGGATGCAGAAAGCATGGCCGCAACCATGACCAGGATCATTGATTCGGCGATCGCCGAGTAGGCCAGCCTTGCGTGTCCCGAACCATCTGCCCGTGCATGAATGTGGCGGGCAGCAATGTGGAATACATTCCCTGGCAGGTATTTCGCCAGCTGCGCTCGCAGGTGACCTTGCGCCGCGGGGAGCAAGGAAATATCTGGACTGGCAAAGGTACGCAGCAGGATCCACCAGGCCAGCGCCAGCGCCAGGCACCCGACGGAATACACCAGGGTCGA
Organism: Rhodocyclaceae bacterium; assembly: GCA_035426125.1. Classification (GTDB taxonomy): domain Bacteria; phylum Pseudomonadota; class Gammaproteobacteria; order Burkholderiales; family Rhodocyclaceae; genus Sterolibacterium. The sequence goes on along the minus strand of DAOLZE010000225.1, from coordinate 1,726 downwards.
AAGGCCCAGTCTGCCAAGCACGGTCGACCAGTCTGCGTGCTCCCGAATCTGTGGAATCAAGACATTCATCCGCCACAGCACGAACCCGATGCAAACGACGCTCAACGTTATGCCAAAGCCTCGCGAAAACAGCTTCAGCGGCGCTTGCATAACAACATGGTCCACGGCAGGGGAGACCGGACTTCGACAATTTCCAGTCGTGACGCGACAAAGTCGATGAATGCCTTTCGGCTCCAGTGGTTCACATGTCCTGGGGTGTTGCCCCATTGTCCAAGGTACTTGCCGCGCATCATGTTCAGTGCGCGCCAGATCGGTTCGCGCGGAACACTCAGCAACAACCATTCCGACGACAAGGCTTCAAGCATCTCCAGGCCGACGTGGGGATTATCCAGGTGTTCCAGTACCTCGCAGCAAACCACCAGCGGACTGGGTGGAATGTCCTTCATCTGCTGAATGGACAGGGCTGCAAACCCGATGTCCAGGTTCGCGGCTTTGGCACGCTTGCGCGCTTCGGCAATGGCATCGTTGGCAATGTCGAATGCGCGAACGCGGACGCCAGCCGAGGCCATGCGCATGCTGAGTTCGCCTTCGCCGCAGCCAACCTCGATGGCTTGCACGACGCCGGACATCCTCCATAGTGAATTGAAGGCGTCGAGAAAGCCGAGCATCAGGTGACGCGCGATTGGATTGCGTGTGTTGTATTTGTCGTAGTAATTGCCGGCGGGCTGGAACGTGCTCATTGACCGGAGTCCGTTTTGTCCTTGGCAATGGCGTTCAGTTCCAGCTTGCGCATGCGCCACTCGATGCGCTCCAGCAGACGTCGATTGACCGACAGCAGATCGGCCAGGAATCCGAGCACGAACACGAGCAGGCCAATGGTCACGCAGGCGGCAGCCAGGATCACCGATTGGATGTGGCCTTCACCCTGGCCCAGCAGTCGCAGCACGAGATAGCGCAGTCCGGCGCCCAAGCCAATCAGCATGAACACGCTGCTGATCAGCCAGAAAAACATGAGTGGTTTGTAGGTGGCAAAAATGCGCACGATGGTAGTCATCGAGCGCTTTACGTAATTGGCGATGCCCTTGACCAGGCGCGACGGGCGCATGTCGGCATTGGTGCGGATTGGAACCGAAGCCACACGGATATTGCTTCGGCCAGCCTGAATGATGGTTTCCAGTGTGTAGGTGTAGGAGTTGAAAACATTCAGGCGCTCGGCAACGCCGCGGCTCATTGCTCGAAAGCCGCTGGGGGCGTCGGCAACCTGGGTGCCCGATGCAAGCCTGACTGCCCAGCTTCCCAATCTTTGCAAGCGCTTCTTGAGCCAGGAAAAGTGTTCGGTTTCGCTGATCGGTCGCTCCCCGACCACCAATTCGGCTTCTCCTTTCAATATGGGCTGAACCAGGGCAGGAATGTCGCGCGCGTCGTACTGGTTGTCCGCATCGGTGTTGACGATGATGTCGGCACCCGCCGCCAGTGCGGTTTCGAGGCCGGTCATGAAGGCGGTGGCCAGTCCGCGGTTCACCGGCAGCCGAACCACGTGATCAACACCATTCGCCTTGGCGATCTCGGCGGTGTTGTCTGCGGAACCATCGTCGATCACAAGCCATTCAACGATGTCGCAGCCTTCGACTTCACGCGGCAGCACAGCGAGTGTAACCGGCAGCGATTCGGCTTCGTTGAAACAGGGAATCTGGATAATCAATTTCATGATGTTGCCGACACCGAT
>DAOLZE010000224.1:0-4237 GCA_035426125.1 Rhodocyclaceae bacterium | reverse complement strand
GGCATCGCTCCGGGTAAAGTCCTGGATCGGACGGCTTGCCCCAACGGTAATGTCCTGCTATCGGCTGATCTTCAACGGCATCGCCGTCATCACGGCATTGCCCATTGTATGGTTGCTGCTCAATCAGCTAGAGGGGCCCTATGTTTTATCCTGGCATGGGCCATGGCGCTGGCTGGCACTTGGGCTGACGCTGGCATCGTGCATCGGGTTTCTTTTTTCGCTGCGGACTTACGACCTGGGTGAGTTCATCGGCCTGCGGCAACTGCGCGAACGCTCGACCGACATCCATGACCATGCTGGCTTCTCCATTTCATTTCTTCATCGATTCGTTCGCCATCCCTGGTATTTTTTCGCACTGGTCATGTTGTGGACGCAGAACATGAATGCCGCGATGCTGGTGAATGCCGTGGCGATCAGCGCCTACTTTGCCATTGGAACTTTCTTCGAGGAGAGGAAACTGATGGTCAGTTACGGGGAAGCCTATCGTCGCTATATGACGCGTGTTCCAGGGCTGATCCCGCTTCCCTGGAAATTTCTGTCGGCAGCAGAAGCTGCGCAAATCGCATCCATGCCGCCAGGCGACTCCTGATCAGGTGTGGTTTTGCAACCGACAATGCTTATTGCGAATCTTGTTGCCGGTGTAATTCGATCTCACCGCGCAGACCGTTTATGAAAATTATCCGGCTGGCGTTCTTCAGATCGTCCAGGTTCAATATGCGTTCTGTCAGTTGTCCGCTTTCAAGCAGTTCGCGGCGGAGTGTGCCATCGAGAAGTCCGCAGCTCTGCGGTGGGGTATAGCGCACGCCGTCGATTTCCAGCACAAGGTTGCCGCGCGTGAATTCGGTGAGTTGTCCGTCCTCGTTGCAGAGCAGAACATCGAATGCTTCCGGATGTGCCGCAAGCGCCTGTTCATAGAAAGTTCGCCGGGTGGTTTTGTGATAAAGCCAGATTGAATCGCGCTTGACGGGTGTTTCGGCAAGGACAAAGATTGGGGCTGAGGCTCCATTCGGCAGGCCCGGCATGGCAGAGATAGCGATTTCAATATCGCCGGTCGCCCCGAGTGTGAGACGTACACGCCAGGTGCCGTGACGATGTTGTTGCGTCAGCGCCAGCAGTTGTCGGCGGCAGGTATCCGTATCGCAGTGAAAATCAAAATATGCGGCGCTCTCACTGAGCCGGTACAGATGCCGCTCAAGTAGAAAATAATCGCTGTTTTCGAGGCGCAGGGTTTCGATCAGGCGGAAGCTGCCCGCATCCGGCACGGCATCGAGAAAGCGCGATTTCACCAGTGCCTCGGCGTATTCGTCGCCAGCCGCAGAATCCCAGGTGATGCCGCCGCCGACGCCGCAGATGGCTTCGCCCGTCACGCTGTCGAGTGTCACGGTACGAATCGCGACATTGAATATGGCGTCGCCACCGGGCCGGAGCAATCCGATGGCACCGCAGTACATGCCGCGCGGTTCGCTTTCGAGACGGGCGATGAATTCCATCGCCATGGTTTTTGGTGCACCGGTGACCGAGCCACATGGAAACAGCGCAGCGAACAGATCGTCGAGTCGGGTGTGCGGCCTGGCCTCGGCGCTGACGGTGGAAGTCATCTGCCAGACGGTCGGGTGGCGTTCGATGGAAAACATGTCGGTGACGCGGACACTGTGCGGCTGTGCGATGCGCGACAGGTCATTGCGCAGCAGGTCGACGATCATCAGGTTTTCGGCACGGTTTTTTTCCGAGTGTCGCAGCCAGTCGGCTATCTGTCGATCCTCTTCGGACCAGCGACCGCGCCGTGCCGTGCCTTTCATCGGTCGCGTGGTGATGGTATCGCCGTCGCGGCGGAAAAACAGTTCCGGCGAGGCGCAGAGAATGCGCTGGCGTCCAAGATTGAGATAGGCGCAGTAGCCCGCCGGCTGTGCGTTGCGCAGTTGCGCGAACCATGCCAGATCATCACCGTGAAAGTGGCTGTGCAGGCGCAGGGTGTAATTGACCTGATAGGCGGCACCGTCGAAGATGTTTTGCCGCAGGCTGGCAATGTCTGCGTCGAAGCGCGGCCGCTCGATGTTCGGTTGCCAGGGGACGGCAATACTTGCAGTATTTGCAACACTCTCAACATCCGCAATGGCAGGCAGCGGTGCGGCAAAGACGCCGAACCATACTAACGGTATGTTGGCGCATCCGGGAATTTGATGTGCTGCATCGAAGGCAACGGCTGCATCGTAGCTGACGCAGCCAGCCACCCAGGCGCCGGCACGTGCGCATTCCTCTGCACGGCGCAGCACTGCGCGAACTTCTTCCGGTTTGCTGGTGCAGAGAATTTCCTGTGGTGGGCCGAAGGCAAGCCGCAGGCGCGTACCGGCGTTGGTATCGAGAGGAAAATCAAAGAGGCAGTGAGGTGTCATTCCCGGCTATGGCAAATCGAGGATGCTCTACAGGTTAACCTGCTGCGCCGCACCGTCGATGCGTGTCAGCAGGGCGTGCAGTCCGAGCGCCGACAGTGCGGCATGCAGCCGTTCCGGCCGGGCGGTGGACAGCAGGCGAAGCTTGCCGCTGCCATGCGTTTTATGACTGGAGAGCCGGGCGACCTGACGTGCAATCGCATCATCGACGGCAACCAGTTCGGCGCGTCCGGCGATCAGCGGTTTGATCAGCGGCACGAGAAAATTGTAATGGGTGCAGCCGAGGACGATGCGATCGACCCCTGCATCAAGCAAGGGCAGAAGCTTTTGTGCAATTTCGTCGGCGAAGTCGGGATCGCTGCGCGCATCAAGGGGTTTCAGGGTTTCGACGCGCTTGGCCCAGCCCGGACAGGTTTCGACATGCACCTGCACTTCCCCGGCATGCCTTTGGATAAGACGTGCCAGGCTGGCACTGTTTGCTGTCGCCTCGGTGGCAAGCACGGCGATGCGGCGGGTTTTTGAGGAGGCGACAGCAGGTTTGACGCCCGGTTCGACACCGATGATCGTCATGTCAGGATGGGTGGCGCGCAGTACATCGATTGCCGCTGTAGTGGCCGTATTGCAGGCAACCACGAGCGTGTCGCAACCCTGCTCGATAAGGTGTCGGCCGATGATCAGCACGCGGCCCTGGATAAATTTCTCCGACTTCGCACCGTAGGGAACATGCGCGGTGTCGGCCAGATAAATGAGGTCGGCGCGCGGCAAGGCGCGGACGATGGCGGCCAGCACCGAGAGGCCGCCGATGCCGGAGTCGAAGATGCCGATCAAGGCGGGCTACTCTCGCGCTGCCAGCCGATTTCGCGGGCTGTTAGCGGTCCGATGACGGTGGCGTCCAGACTCTCCGGGATGTCCGCCTGTGTGGCTGATTTCGGAATGCGCCCGGCCATGATCTCGGCGACTTCCTGCGGCAGGCGCGGATTGCGTTGTGGCTCGGCATAGCCATCCGGAAAGCGCGGCATGTTGGTTGCCAGATCGTATTTGTCGGTGGCGCCAAGCGTATGCAGCAGTTCATGGGTGATGACAACATTATTGGAGCCAGCCATCTCGTCCATGGCAAAAGCGTTCACCAGCCCGATCATGCCGCGCTCCAGCCCCGTCGAATGTGGCAGGCTGTGGTTGCGTTTGGCATCGAAGAACAGCACGTAGAGGCGTACTTGCGGGTGATCATCTTTTGCGCCGCTATCGTTGCGCCAGGCCCACCAGCGCATTTGCAGGCTCCAGGCGATGATATCGAGCGTGCCGGCCTGCTTTGGCAATGCCGGCGGCAGCAGAGCAATCGGCGGCGCCAGCGTCAAGCGGATGGGACGATGAATGTTGAGACCGTAATGCTTGCTCTCATCCACGAAAAAGCCTTCGATGGGCACGAAGGTTTCCTTGTTGAGGCTGCGGATGTAATGCGCTGCCGCTTCACTACCGTCACCGTTGAGCGGATAAATCGACACGCGCAGCGGATCGTTCCAGGCGACGGCGTGCGTCCGCGCAAGCCATGCCTGCTGCGCCACGGTGGCGAGCACCAGCAGGAGCAAGACAATGCGAAATGTGCGAATCATCGCGTCGCCCTGTTCAGGTTAGCCTTTGACGACCGGAATTTTGCTGATCTTTGCCTGCCATTCCTGCGGCCCGGTGTTATGCACGGAAATGCCATTTGAATCGACGGCGACGGTGACCGGCATGTCCTGGACCTCGAATTCGTAGATCGCTTCCATGCCGAGATCGGCGAAGCCGACCACCCTGGCGGCCTTGATGGCCTTGGCCACCAGATAGGCAGCACCGCCGACGGCCATCAG
>DAOLZE010000223.1:0-4240 GCA_035426125.1 Rhodocyclaceae bacterium | reverse complement strand
AGCGCATTGGCCAGCGGTGAGACCAGCGAGAATTGCTGAAAAAGCAGCAGCAACGCAGGCAGTGTGCCGATGGTCACCGCCCACTGCGCACGCCCCCATTCACCAAGCCAGTGGCTGGTGCCGAGACGGCCGCTGCCAATGTAGAACAACACACCGACGGCACCGAATGACAGCCAGAAGCCAGCCGTCAGCACCGCCCAGGGATCGAGCAGCAGCACCAGCAGCAATGCCAGCGCCAGTACCCGACTGGCCGAGGCGGTGCGCTGCGTCCAGAGTGCGACGGCCACCACCGCCAGCATGTACAGCGTACGCTGCGCAGGTACGGCATAGCCGGCAATCAGGCAATACGCCAGCGCCGCAAAAAACCCGCCGAGCACCGCCGCGCGCTGTGCGGGAATCCGCAGCATCAGAAACGGGCTGCGCCGCCACAGCCAGCTCACCAGCATATAAGCGAGACTGGCAAACATGGTGATATGCAGCCCGGATATACTCATCAGATGCGTGATGCCGCTGCGGCTGAAGACCTGCCAGAGATCGCTATCGATGGCACGCTGGTCGCCGACGGTCAGTGCAATCAGGATGCCCGCATACGGCCGCCCGGCCAGAGTACGCTGAAAGCGCGCGCGGATATCTTCGCGCAAACGTTCGACAAAGCTTGCCGGGCTCAGGACAAATTCATCGAGACGGCGATTTTCCGGCGCCGTTCGTACATAACCGGTGGCGCGCACACCCGACTCCAGCAGCCATGCTTCGTAGTCGAAGCCCTCGGGATTGACGTTGCCGTGAGGCCGTTTCAGGCGCACCGTGAGCTGCCAGCGTTCGCCAGCATGCAGTTGCGGCGCATCGTGGAATTCACTCTCCTCGACGACATCGACCGTGCGCCGCCAGCCACGGTACCAGGCAAGCGATAGATGTCGAGGAACAATGGCGGCAGCCTGCTCCACGGTGAAATCGAAACTGATGCCATTGTCGAAAGCCTGCGGCATCTGCCTGACAATGCCGACGATGCGGATGTCACGGCCCTCGTCAGCCTCCGCCAGAGCATCCGCCATGCGCAGTTGCGCCAGGCCGCCGGCCCAGCAGATACCCAGCAGAAATGCGCCGACCGGCAACGCAGCACGCGCACGGTATCGCGGTATGGCTAGCGCCGCCAGCCACAAGCCGGCAGAAAGCGCTGCCAGCAAGGTCAGCATCGCTGCATCGGGTAGGCGCGCCTGAACCTGCAACCAGCAGACTCCAAGAGCAAAGCATAAAATTGACAGCCGCATAAACAAAGAATAAATAAATGCCAATTACATCAATCTAATTATGACATATCATTCAAATATGTGCTGTATGGGCGCTGCTTGGTAATCGCCCCACTCAGGGAACCCCTCCTTGACAAGGAAGGAGGCCGACTTGCCCGTTCATGCAATTGCCTTGACTGCCCTGATTAACCTTTACCTGATGCGGTATATCCCGGCGCATTCCGCTAAAATCACTGGATGCATCGGCGCCCACCCACCCAATCCCACTCAGACACAGGTTCAGCACCGTTGACTCGCCCAACATCATTCATGCGCTTCAACAGTCTCGGCGATCGTTTCAGCCGCCGCATTTATTCCAGTTTCATCTGGCCGATGCTCGGCTTTGTTGCCATCCTGTTGATCGGCACAACCGGTTACGCAATCATCGATGGCGGCCGACACTCGCTTCTCGATGCCCTGTTCATGACCTTTGTCACCGTCACGACCATCGGCTACGAGGAAATTGTCGACATCCACAACAATCCGGCCGGACAGGTGTTCACCATGGTCATTGCCTTTTCCGGCATCGGCCTGATGACTTATTTTTTTTCGTCGCTGACAGCATTTGTGCTGGAGAGCGACCTCAATACCACGTTGCGGAGAAGACGCATGGAGAAAACCATCAAGAAACTGCGCGGCCATTTCATCGTCTGTGGCTTGGGTCGCGTCGGCTGCAATGTTGCAGCAGAACTGGATGCAACCAATCGCCACCATGTAGCGATCGATGAAAACCTGGAAACCCTTGAAGCGCAGCACGACAAGAAGCCCGGTATGCTCTACCTGCATGGCGACGCCAGTGACGACGACATGTTGATCAGCGCCAACATCGCTGCAGCGCACGGTGTCTTCGCCGTGACAGGCGACGACAGCAAGAACCTGATGATCAGCCTGACCGCCAAACAATTGAACCCCGCAGTGCGCGTGGTTGCCCGCTGCCACGATCTGCGCAATGTCGAGAAAATGCGCAAGGCTGGTGCCGACGCTATCGTCTCGCCGGATTTCACTGGCGGCATGCGCATCGTCTCGGCGATGATCCGGCCGCACGTCGTCAGCTTCCTCGATGAAATGCTGCGCTCTGAAAGCAAGCTGCGTGTTGAGGAAATTCCGATTCCCGACAATTTTGCACCGCGCCCACTCGGCACCCTGACCTTGCGCAGCCTCAACTATGTGCTGCTGGCGGTGCGCACCCACGACGACTGGCTATTCAACCCACCCAAGGATTCCATGCTCCAGCCGGGCTTCAAGCTGATCGCCATGGCCACGCCGCACGGTCGCCTGGAGCTCGAGGAAGCGCTGATGGATAGCGAAGAAAATCACGCGTCCTGAGTCAACCCGCCGGCAGGCGCCGCGCTCCGCCACGCACGGCACAAATACGCTGCACCACGGCCGGACGTGGCAGATCAACTTCACCCTGCTCGAAGGCGAGGATATCGAGATGGCCGCGCACGATGTGACATAACTCGTCGGGACCCAGCAGGAATGCAGGATTCGATGGCTTGCCGAAACATTCGTTGCCGATCATGAATGTCTCATAAATCAGCACGCCACCATTATCGAGCGACGCCATCAGCGAGCCCATCAGCGGACGCCACAAATAGTTGGTAACAACGATCCCGGCAAACAGGACACCGCCATAAGGCCACGGTTCATTTTCAAGATCGGCGCGACGCACGTCAATGCCGGCAATGCCGGACAGCCTTGATATGGCATCGACATCACGATCGACCGCCTCGACGAGATATCCGGATTCAGCCAAGTAACGCGCGTGTCGCCCGTTGCCACAGGCCAGATCGAGAACCCGGCCACCCTCGGCAATCAGTGGGGCAAAACGCCGTACCCAGGGCGACGGCAATGTGCCGGACTGTAATGAGTCATGTGCCGGGATCACACTTCCTCCTGAAAAGACTATTGGCATTCTTCGTGGACATGCAGAGATACATTCAATAACCCGCCATTCCTGCGATCGTCAACAAACGATCGACAATGCCCGAGGATAATCGAAAATCCATCGCCAATCGGTGATATTCTCCATTGCGCCCAGGCAATCAAAAATGCCGGAATCATGGATTCTGAACGACACCATCTGACCCCCCTGCTTGAACCAAAAACCATTGCCATCATCGGCGCCTCGGAAAAGGAAGGCTCGATCGGCGCGATGCTGGTGCGCAACATGCTCGATGCGGATTACAAGGGCAAACTGTATTTCATCAACCCTCGGCACCGTACGCTGTTCGGTCATCCCTGCCATGCCTCGGTCGGAGAAATTCCGCTGCGACTCGACGTAGCGGCAATCTGCACAAAAGCGCAACGCGTTCCGGACATCGTCGAAGCCTGCGGACGCGCTGGCACACGGAACATCATTGTCTTTTCCGGCGGCTTCGCCGAAAGCGATCCGCACGGCGCTTCGCTGCAACGCCAAGTGCTGGAAACCGCCCGGCACCATCGCATGCGCCTGCTCGGGCCGAATTCACTCGGCATCCTGCGTCCTGCCGGCGGCATCAACCTGGCATTTACGCGCGGCGATGTCGACGCCGGTGGCATCGGTCTGATTTCGCAATCGGGCGCACTAACCAACGCCATTCTCGATTGGGCAAGACCCAACAAGGTAGGTTTTTCCAGCGTCATTTCACTGGGCAATCCGGGTGACGTGGACTTCGGTGACATCCTCGATTTTCTCGTCTCCGACCCGAAGACAAAAAGCATTTTCCTGTACGTCGAAGGCATCCGAAACGCGCGGCGCTTCATGAGCGCACTGCGCGCTGCAGCACGCTGCAAGCCGGTACTGCTGATCAAGGTCGGCCGCCATCCAGCAGGCGAACAGGCTGCGTTTTCGCACTGCGGTGCGCTAACCGGCGACGATGCGGTTTTTGATGCTGCGCTGCGCCGCGCCGGTGTGGTGCGCCTGGCAAGTGTCGGCCAGATGTTTGCAACGGCGCAGGCGCTGATGACACGCT
>DAOLZE010000222.1:0-4260 GCA_035426125.1 Rhodocyclaceae bacterium | reverse complement strand
CGGGTGGCTGGTCGTCCAGCCAGCCGCGGCGGGCGTCCATGTGCACCGCAGCCGCGCCGACCGGCATGCCCATGCGAATTCCAGAACCATCGTCGTTACCAGCGCTGACTGGAATCTGCGTCACGCGCTCGGCATCGGGCGCATAGCGACGTACCATCTCGATGTTGCAGATGAAGCCCCCGGCACAAAGGATGACGCCCTTGCGTGCACGGTAGAAGCGCGTCACGCCATCAATGCGTACGACAACACCATGGACGCGATTCGCTGCATCGGCGATCAGCGCCAGCGCACGGGCGTTGTATTCGACAGCGACGTTACATGCGGCAACGCGCGCAGCCAGCTTTTCCATGATGATCTTGCCGGCGCCCATCCCCTTCATCTGCGCGGCGTGACCGCGTGGTGCGGGTTTGGCTTTTTCGCAAAACGGCCAGGCGGCCTCGCTTCCTGACCAGACGAGTGTGTCGTCAGTCAGCGGCTCGACGACTTTCTCGGCAACGTAGGTGCCCTTGAAAGGAACTCCCTGCTCAACCAACCAGTGATAATGCGCGAGGGCACTATCGGCGTACAGCCGCACGCGCGCTGCGTCGGCGCCCGGACCGCCAGCCATCATCAGGTAAGTGTAGAAATCCTCGGTGCTGTCGGTGAAACCGTTCTGCTGTTGTACCGGCGTACCGCCATTGCCACCGAGATAAATCTCGCCACCGGAAAGTGCCGAGCTACCGCCACTCGCCGCAGCGACCTCGAAGATTGTTACCGCCGCACCGGCAGAACTTGCCTCGAGGGCAGCGCAGGCACCGGCAATACCGAAGCCGATAACAATGACATCGGTTGTGCCGTCCCAGCGCGGTACCTGATCGAAACGGCAGGGATGAGAGGGTGAATAGGCCGTTTCGCTCATGAGATTAATTTCCTAAAATGCTGCGCTTGGTTATGCGCAGTTATGCTTGCTTACGCATTGTCAGGCTTTGCCACAGACCGGCGCTGCCGGTTCCGTCTCGACGGCGAAACGTACTAGCGGACGGCGCTTGCGGCCCGCAGCCTTGCCGCTATCCATGGTGTTCACGCCCGGTTCCAGTGCAGCGGCCTCGCGTGCTGCGCGCTGACGTTCCGCACTGACCTCGCCATACTCGGTACTGCGCTGGTGCGGCTGGCGCCCAACGCTGGCAATCAAGGCTTCGAGTTCCTGCGGCGACTTGCCTTCGCCGTGCGTGGCACCGGCAGCACGCGTGATGGTTTCATTCATCAACGTTCCGCCAAGATCATTGACCCCTGCCGACAACGCCGCGCTGACGCCGGTGTCGCCGAGCTTGACCCAGGATGCCTGGATGTTGTCGATCTGACCGTGCAGCGCGAGTCGCGCCACGGCATGCATCAACATGACTTCGCGAAAAGTCGGCCCCATACGCGCGCGACCCTTGAGATACAACGGCGCTTCCATTGGCACGAAAGGCAGCGGCACGAACTCGGTGAAGCCGTGCGTACCGACCTGGATGTCACGCACGCGACGCAGGTGGCGCGCCCAGTGTTTGTAGCGGTCGACGTGACCGAACATGATGGTCGCCGTAGTCTTCAGGCCGACGACATGCGCGGTCTCGATCACCTGCATCCACTGTCGCGTGTTGATCTTGTCGGGGCAGAGCACGGCACGTACTTCGTCATCGAGCACTTCGGCCGCTGTCCCCGGCAGCGTGTTGAGGCCGTGCGCCTTGAGTCGCCGCAGATAGTCCTCGATCGGCTGTTCCAGCGTAAGCGCACCCTGCCAGACTTCGAGCGGCGAGAAGGCGTGGATGTGCATATCGGGCGAGGCGCCGCGCACGATGTCGAGGATGTCGAGATAAGTTTGCCCGGTGTAGTCGGGATGAATGCCGCCCTGCATGCAGACTTCGGTGGCACCACGATCCCAGGCTTCATTGCAGCGCCGCGCAATCTCTGTCGCATCGAGATCGTAGGGCTGGCCGCGCAGGTTCTCGCTAAATTTGCCTTTCGAGAAAGCGCAGAACTGACACTTGAAGTAGCAGACGTTGGTGTAGTTGATGTTGCGCGTCACAACGAAGTTGACGACATCGCCATTCACCTGCCGACGCAGATGGTCGGCCGCGCGACAGACATAGGCAAACTCGGGGCCGCGCGCCTGAAACAGGCGGACGATTTCCGCTTCGCCGAGTTCCTCACTGGCAGCGGCGCGCGCAACGATGGTGCGCAACTCCGGTGCAATGAGTTCAGCATCGATGGAGGCGCCGAGCCAGCGCAAATCTTCTTGCGGTAACGGCTTGTTCTGCCCCGGCACCCAGTCATCCGTGCGTGGCAGACCTTCACCATCGATGCGTTGCAGGATGGCCGTGCGCAGCCTTTCGTCGACCCACTGCGCACCATCCAGTGCATATTCCGGATAGATGGTCAGACGTTCCTGTAAATATTTTCCGGCACGCGCAGTTTCGCGTGCGAGCTGATCGAGATGCGGCCAGGGTGCTTCGGGGTTAACGAAATCCGGCGTCAGCGGCGAGACGCCGCCCCAGTCGTTGATACCGGCATCGATGAGTTGTTGCAGCACCCCGGGATTCAGATTCGGCGGCACCTGGATGCTCATATGTGCACCAAAGATCAGACGCGCCACAGCGATGGTCCACAGCAAATCGTCGAGATCCGGCTCTGGCGCCTGCGCCATCAGCGTATCCGGCTTGGCGCGGAAATTCTGGATGATGATTTCCTGGATATGGCCGTAGCGTTCGTGCAAGTCGCGCAAGGCCAGCAGCGATTCAATGCGCTCGCGGCGCGTCTCGCCGATGCCGATGAGGATGCCGGAGGTGAACGGCACTTTGGCCTCGCCGGCCAGACGCAGCGTTTCCAGTCGACGTGCCGGCGCCTTGTCGGGCGAGCCGTAGTGCGGCATGCCTTTCTCGCACAAACGCGCTGCGGTCGATTCGAGCATCAACCCCATCGACGGTGACACCTTGCGCAGCATCGCCAGCTCGGCAGCATCCATGCAACCAGGATTGACGTGGGGCAGCAGCCCCGTCTGTTTGAAAATTTCGCCGGCGACATGGGCAACGTATTCCAGCGTCGTACTGAAACCCATCGCCGCCAGCGCATCACGCGCCGCCTGATAACGCAGCTCGGGGCGCTCACCCAGCGTCAGCAGCGCCTCCTTGCAACCCTGCGCCGCCGCCTCGCGTGCGCTGGCCAGCACTTCATCGAGCGACATATAGGCATTGCCGACTTCGCGCGGCGTGCTGGCGAAAGTACAGTAGTGACAAACATCGCGACACAGTTTGGTGAGCGGCAGGAACACCTTGCGCGAATAGGTGACCACATCGCGAAAGCCATAATCACGCAGCGGCGCGGCCAGCGCCATCAGTGCCGGCGTATCGCGCACCTCGGCCAGCGCCAGCGCGGCGGTACGGTCGAGCGGCTGTCCTGCCTGCAGGGCAGTCAAGAGACCGGGCGCAATGATTTCACCCATGATGGCGATGTGACTGTTGTTACTGTTCGATTCCCGTCACACGAATACCGGCATGACAGTTGTATTGCTTGTTGATGAAGATCAGCAACGAGGTCATGGCTTCAACAGCGGCGGCATTGGCGATACTGCCGGCGTGGAAACCACGCAGTCCGGCGGCTTCGACAAGCTTGATGACTTCGCCGCGCGCTTCCTTGTTGTCACCGCACACCAGCACGTCGCAGTCAAGGCCCTTGCCTTCCTGCAGATGATTGGCCGCGACGTTCTGGAACGCCGAAACGACCTTGACGTTCTCACCGAGCAGTGCCTGGGCGATCTGACCAGCCGACCCCTCGGGCGGCAGTTGCACGCGCATGACTTTTGGCGGCACCAGCGGCACGGTAACGTCGATAAGGATTTTTCCTTGCAGTGCCAGCTTGACGGCTTCCAGCGTGCTGGTCTGATGACTGAACGGTACGGTCATCGCGACGATGTCGGCCTGTTGCGCGGCGGCCAGATTATCGGCAGCGCGCACATTAACGCTCTTAATGCCGCGCTCTTCCATGACCTTGCGCAAATCGGTGGCGGCAGCTTCCGCCTTGTCGACGGTGCGCGAACCGATGATGACTTCATAGCCGGCTTGCGCCCAGCGGCGTGCCAGGCCCGTGCCGAGATCGCCGGTGCCGCCAAGAATGGCAAGAGTGGGGAGTTTTTCGCTCATGAGATTTTGGTCCAATAAAAATTGTTCGGTTGTTTGCTCAGGTGATGCGGTTCAGCAAGATAGCAACGCCCGCTGAAATTCGGCTTGCGCTTTTCAGCAAAGG
>DAOLZE010000221.1:0-4350 GCA_035426125.1 Rhodocyclaceae bacterium | reverse complement strand
ATCTCTTGCACCGGATAGGCGATTTTGCCCTTCTCCACCCAGTAGCCGGCGGCGCCGCGCGAATAGTCGCCGGTCACATAGTTGATGCCTTGGCCGAGCAGTTCGGTAACCAGCAGGCCGGTATCCATTTGACGCAGCAGTCCCTCAAAATCCAGTGTGCCGGGCTTGACGATCAGATTGTGGCAGCCGCCGGCATTGCCGGTCGTTTGCATACCGAGCTTGCGTGCCGAATATGACGAAAGGATGTAGCCCTGCAATACGCCGTCGACAACCAGTTCGCGGTCATGCGTCGCTACACCTTCATCGTCGAACGCGCTGCTTGCCGAAGCGCCCTTGAGGTGAGGGCGCTCACTGATTTGCACATGTTTTGGAAAAATCTGCCGACCGAGGCTGTCGAGCAGGAATGAGGACTTGCGATACAGCGCGCCGCCGCTGATGGCATGGGTGAAGCTGCCGATCAAACCGGTGGCCAGCGGCGCTTCGAACAGCACCGGCACCGAGCGCGTCTTGATGCTTTTTGCGCCGAGCCTTGAGAGCGCGCGCCGCGCCGCATAGTCGCCAATAACGCGCGGATCGGCGAGCCCCCCCGAATCGCGTGAAGTTGTATACCAATCGTCGCGCTGCATGTTGCCACCCTTGCCGGCAATCACGGCGCAGGAGATGTAGTGACGCGAGGTCGAAAATCCGTCCATGAAGCCGAGGCTGTTGGCGGAAATAAATTGCGACTGCTGCACCGAGACGCTGGCACCTTCCGAATTCTTCACCAGCGGGCTAACGGCAAAAGCGGCCTGCTCGCAGCGCCGGGCAATGTCGATGGCTTCCTCAACGCCGAGTGACCAGGGATGGTAAAGATCGAGATCCATCGATGCTTTAGCGAGCAGCTTTGCCTCAGGCAGACCGGCACAGGGATCGGGTGCGGTGAAGCCGGCAATCGACAGGGCTGCCTGCACCGTCGCACGCAGAGCCGCTGCGGAAAAATCCGAAGTGCTGGCATGGCCGCTCTGCTGGCCGAGATAGACGGTGACGCCGATGCCCTTGTCGCGGTTGTATTCGATGGTCTCGACGGCATCCTTGCGCACCGTCACCGACTGGCCGAAGGCTTCCGAAACATCGGTAGCGCAAGCCGTGGCGCCAAGCTCGCGTGCATGGCGCAGGACATCGGCGGCGAGCTGACGCAGTGTGTCGCGGGAATAGCTGAATTCTGTGTCTGACATAGGTGTAGGCAAGTAAAGTGCGTATGAACCCGTGCGGGCTCGCGGCAAAATATATAATGATACTCGTGGACACCTTAAAAAACTCTGATCGACACCCGGAAAACGCCGATAGCGTCGACGAACAACCCGAACGCCCGAGCAAATCGCAGCGCAAGCGCGAATCGACGGCCTTGCAGGATCTCGGCGAGGCACTGGTCGCGCTGCCGGAAGATCGTCTCGTCAAAATCGATATGACCGATTCGCTGCGCGATGCCGTGCGCGAAGCCCGGCGCATCACGCGCCACGAGGCACGGCGACGCCAGATGCAGTACATCGGCAAGCTGATGCGTTCGGTCGACCCGCAGCCGATCCAGGCGGCGCTCGACGATATCACCGGGGTCTCGGCTGCCGCCACCGAACGCATGCATCGCCTCGAACGCCTGCGTCAGCGATTGCTCGATGACGAATCAGCGGCGCTCGATGAAATCGCCGCAACTTATCGCAGCGCCGATCTGCAACAGCTGCGCCAGTTGCGCCGCAATGCACTCAAAGAACATGAACAGAACAAACCACCACGTGCCTTCCGTGAAATTTTCCGCATGCTGAAAGCGCTTGAGGATGCATTGACCGATGAATGAAGAACTCATCATCGGCCTTGTCTCGATTTCCGACCGTGCCTCAAATGGCGTCTACGAGGACAAGGGCATTCCGGCCTTGCGCGAATGGTTCGCCGCTGCCCTGACCTCGCCGTGGCGCATGGAAACGCGCCTGATTCCCGATGAACAGACGGTCATCGAAAAAACCCTGATCGAACTCTGCGATGTTGTTGGCTGTCATCTGATACTCACCACCGGCGGCACCGGCCCCGCGCTGCGCGACGTTACGCCGGAAGCCACGCTGGCCGTGGCGCACAAGGTGATGCCCGGCTTTGGCGAAGAAATGCGCCGCATCAGCCTGCACTTCGTACCGACCGCCATTCTCTCGCGCCAGGTCGGCGTGCTGCGTCAACACGCACGCGGCAGTTCGCTGATCCTCAACCTGCCCGGACAGCCGAAGTCAATCAGGGAAACACTGGAAGGCGTCAAGGATCAGCAGGGCAATTCGCTGGTCACCGGCATCTTCGCTGCCGTGCCCTACTGCATCGACCTGGTCGGCGGACCTTACATCGAGACCGATGAAAAAATTATCAAGGTCTTCCGGCCGAAGTCGGCGATTCGCAAGCCGACGGAGTAATCACCTTATTGCCCTGTCACCTTATCCGGTGATTCAGGAACAACTCTCGATCCGGTAGCGGCCGACGGAATAATCGATGCCGCGCTCGACCAGCGATTGCGCCATCAGGCAATAGTTCCTGGCATCGAGCACAAGCTTCAGTGGAACATCATGCTCATAGGTTGTTTCGGCCAGCAGGATATCGACGAATATCGAGGACTCGCTGAATTGATTGATATCGAGAAGAATCACCTCGGTTTTCAGTCCGCGGCTGTCGGCGATCACGGCGCGCGGCAGTTTGCCAATGGTCTGAATACCGACTGAGCCGAACCCGTCGTTGCCGCGAGTGAAGCGGCGCACCACGCCGATCAGCCAGTTTTCGCCGCCTTCCGGTTGCAGACCGGCGAGTGCACCGATACGAATCCAGTCATTGGCACCAAGCGGTACCTGCACACCCATGCCGCCGATACTGACATCCTCGGCGATCCAGGCCTCGTCGGCATCCTTGGCCATGGTTCCGATCATCCGGGCATAAATCCCCTCGAAGCTGTTGATTGCGGCGAGCCGCGACTTGACCGGATGACGGGAGTGGACGCGCATCGGAGGCTTGTGCATCCAGTTCAGCGCCAGATGATCGATGACCGGCAGCACGACGCTCGGAATGTAAGATCCGCCAAGATTGATCTCCTGAGGAATGAGATTGATCTTGTCGATACGCGCACGAATTTCCGTGAGCTTTTCAAGCGCCTGACCTGGACTGAGAAAGCGCAGCGTTGCCGTAATTTCAGGCGGCTGCATCAACCGTGTCGGTGGCAAGGGCTTGTCGACATCGACCCAATACACGCTGTCCGGACGCGATACATCAGTAAACAGGAAATGTGGCAGCAGATGAGCAATGATGCGTTCGGCAATTTCCATCTGCAGCGGCAGCAGGTTGTTGACCGAGGAAGAATGCAGCGCCAGTGATTTCAAGTATTCCTGCTCGATGGTGCTTTTTGCGGCATTGGTATAAAACGATATCGGCTTCCGCTCCGCTTTCGCGGCTTTCGCGGCGAGAAAGGCACGCCCGGCACCGTGCCATATCTTGCGATCGAACGGTCCATAACGAAACTGCGACCATTTCATCATCGCCGAGTACGCATACAACAACCGGCCATACAGCATTACCAGTTCGCCATCGATACTTTTCTTGACCGCCTTGTCGCCTTCCGCATAGCGTGTGCAACAATTCTCGTAGACAGCGACGAGATGCTCCCAATAGCTGTAATTGGCGCGCCACATATTGTATTCCTGGCTGCGGCTGGGGCGCTGCGCATTCAGGTAGTCACGGGCCATGCGGTTGGCATGTGACAGAACAGCCTCATCGAGACGGAGTACGCGATCGAGAAGCAAATCAAGCTTCAGATCCGTCGCATGCGTCAGGGAATCAATCCAGGCCTTGGCTTCTTCCAGAGCAGCAGCAGGCTCATGGCTCGCAATTTCTGCCAGCACACGCCGCATTTCCTTGGTATCCGCAAGCGGATGATCAGCCTTGGAAGAAAAAAATCCCATTATTGAGAAGTCCCTATCTCAAGCGAAGCTCTGTGTTCACGCATTTATATGCGCGGAATATGCAGCCGATATTTGACCGATAGCGTAACGCACGGGCGGATTGTATCATTTTGCCGTATTCCACTGTGCCAGCAGACCGGCGCCCCAGATCACACCAAAACCGGTGATGTCGCCAGCTACAGCACCGAGACCATCGCGACAATTGGCGCTGGAAAGGTCAACGTGGAGCCATGGCGCATCGTTGGTAAAGCGTCTGAGAAAGCGTGCAGCGAGGATGTGATCGGCCTCGCCATCGAGCGTACATTGCTTTACATCGGCGACCTTGCTATCGAGCGCACTGTCGTAATCCTCATCCATCGGGAAGGCGCAAATCCGCTCGCCGCTGCTGGTGCCC